>QKCE01000081.1 GCA_003245785.1 Spirochaetales bacterium
CATCTTGGCCCAACGGCGCTTGTCCCGGTAGGCTTCCTCGAGCCGTTCGTGGGCCGCCGCGTAGGCGTCGAAATCCGCGAGGACGTAGTACACGTCCGGGCGCTGGCCCTCGATGCCGTAGGCGAGGGAGTCGTAGAGCTCCCGGAACAGGCCGTCGGTCTGGGCGCCGAAGGTACCGTCCACCAGCTGATTCAGCGTCGCGGCCAGAGCCGGGTTCTTCGCCAGGTATTCCTGGGGATTGTAATGGTGCCCGGTCTCGATTTTCTGGATCTCGTCGGCGGTGAGGCCGAAGATAAACGCGTTATCTTCCCCCGCCTCCTCCACGATCTCGATGTTCGCGCCGTCCAGGGTACCGATGGTCACCGCGCCGTTAATCATGAACTTCATGTTGCCCGTACCCGAGGCTTCCTTACCGGCGGTGGAAATCTGCTCCGATACGTCCGAGGCGGGGAAAATCTTCTCCGCGAGGGAAACCCGGTAATTTTCCACGAAGACCACCCGGAGCTTGCCCTTCACGCGGTGGTCGTTGTTGACCCGGTCGGCCACGGCGTTAATGAGCTTGATAATGCTCTTCGCGCGGCGATACCCCGAGGCAGCCTTGGCGCCGAAGATGAAGGTCCGCGCCGCGGGCTCGTAGGAGGGGTCGTCCACGATGCGCTGATACAGGTACATCACGTGGAGCACGTTGAGGAGCTGCCGCTTGTACTCGTGGAGGCGCTTTATCTGGACGTCGAAAATCGAGTCCGGGTCGATGAAGACATTCTGGGTTTCCTTAAGGTACCGGGCGAGCTCAACCTTGTTCGCCCGCTTGATCGCCATGAACTCGTCCAGGACCGCGGGATCGTCGGCGAATTTTTCCAGCTTTTTGAGCTGGGCGAGGTCCTTTTCCCAGCCGTGGCCGATTTTCTTCGTGATAAAGGAGGAAAGGGCGCCGTTCGCGCTGGCCAGCCAACGGCGCTGGGTCACGCCGTTGGTCTTATTATTGAACTTCGCGGGATACAATTCGTACCAATCCCGAAGCTCGGCGTTTTTAAGGATCTCGGTATGCAGTGCCGCCACGCCGTTCACCGAGAAGGCGCCGTGAATGGCGAGCCAGGCCATGTGAATCTTGCCCTCGGAGATGATGGACATGCGGTTTTGCCGCTGCCAGTCCTCAGGGTAGGATTCCCGGAGCTTCGCGACGAAGCGGCGGTTAATCTCCTCCACGATTTGGTAGACCCGGGGCAAGAGGCCCTGGAAGATCTCGATGGGCCACTTTTCGAGGGCTTCGGCAAGGATCGTGTGGTTCGTATAGGCAAAGGTCTTGGTAACCACCGCCCAGGCGGCGTCCCAGCCGAGGCCGTGCTCGTCGATGAGGAGCCGCATCAATTCCGGGATCGCCACGACGGGATGGGTATCGTTCAGCTGAATCACGTTATAGTCCGCGAACTTGGAGAAGTCCGAGCCGTGGTCCCGGCGGTACTTGGCCAGGAGGTCCTGGAGGCTCGCGGAAGAGAAGAAATACTGCTGTTTCAGCCGGAGAGCCTTTCCGGATGGGCCCGAGTCGTTCGGGTAGAGCACCCGGGAAATATTCTCGGCGCTGTTTTGCCGTTCCACCGCGCGGTTATAGTGCATGTCGTTGAAAAGCTGGAGGTCGAAGCCGTTTTCGCTCGTGGCCTCCCAGAGGCGAAGACGGTTCACGGTCTTGGTATCGAAGCCGACGATGGGCACGTCATAGGGGGTGGCGGTCACTTCCTCGCCGCCCTCGACGCGGAAGGCCACGTGGCCGTTACCCCGGGCCTCCGCCACGGGAACGCCGCCGAAGGTCACCTTCACGGCGAGGTCGGAACGCTTCACTTCCCAGGGGTCGCGGTGCTTGAGCCAGTTGTCGGGGTATTCGACCTGATAGCCGTCCTGAATGCGTTGCTCGAACATACCGTACTGGTAGCGAATGCCGTAGCCGTGACCGGGATAGTCCAGGGTCGCCAGGGAGTCGAGGAAGCAGGCGGCGAGGCGGCCCAAACCGCCGTTACCGAGGCCCGCGTCGGGCTCTTCCTCCTCGATGGAGGTATAGTCAAAATCGAGCTCGTCCAAGACTTCCTTGACGGACTCCATAATGCCGAAATTGATCAGGTTATTGCTGAGGGCACGGCCCATGAGAAACTCGGCGGACAGGTAGTACATCTGCCGACCGGGGTTCTCCTCGTACTTCTTACGGGTCGCCATCCAGTTGGTTTGAATATATTCCATAACCGACGCGGAGACGGCGTCGTAAATATCGTGCTTATTCGCTTCTTCCAAATGTTTTCCGTAATTGCGCTTAAGCCTGGTACGGATCGAAGTCTTGAAGCTTTCCTTATCGAAATTCATCGCGAAACTCCTTACTGCCACGCATGGGTTGTGCTGCCATGAAGGTAGTGCTTCTTGGTTCCGTGGGGCAACCTTGCCCGCTGGTTCAGCAACTTTTTTAGGTTAACGCCTGCAGGTAAACCGGTTTATAAGCGATATTACACCATCTTTGAGATGAGCACAACACCACTTCTGCCGAGAATTCGGTATTTTCCCTGGTTTTGGAGCGGTTCTTCCGATCCTTCGGCTAAAATATCCCGGGGGGACGGTAAGGCGGTATCGATGACCCGGGACCATTTTCGGCCCGGAGGCGGGGGGCAAAGGGTAACCGTGAGGTCCGAAACGGAGGCGTTGAACATAACGCAAAAGTCGTTCTCGTCGCAATCCACGGTCACGGTAGCCCGAGTGCCGAGGAGGCGGTAAGCGATATAACGGTTCGCCTTAGCCCAATTTA
>QKCE01000086.1 GCA_003245785.1 Spirochaetales bacterium
GTGCCGACTCCCCCGGCGATAAAGTAAGGCTCCCTCGACCGAACCTCGGGCGGCGCGAGACCGCGGCCGCCCGGGCTTTTTGCGAACGGGCACGAGTGCCGGGGCGATTACGCCCGGCGATACCGCCGGACAAAACGTCCCGGCATGAACGCCCCAGCCCGTCAATGACCGGGCCATCCATTTCCTAACGGGACTGCCCATGAACGACCTCGTAAAGCTTCTTCACGACTTCGGCCCCGCCTTTTTGGGTTCCGCCTTGGTAACCTGGCGGCTCACGGCCATGTCCTTCTGCCTCGGCTTCCTCCTGGCCGTCGCGCTCACCGTCCTGCGGATCCTCCCGATCCGCCCGATCAAGGTTTTCGTCCACGCCTACGTCGAATTCTTCCGGAACATTCCCGGGGTGGCGCTCCTCATCATCGTGGTGTTCGCCCTCCCCTATCTCAATATCGTCATCGATTACGAGCCCTCGGTCGTCCTTACCCTTACCCTGGTGTGCTCCGCCTTCGCGACGGACAACCTCCGCTCGGGCATGAACACCGTGGACGTGGGGCAAATCGAGGCCGCCTACAGCCTCGGCCTGAGCCTCATCAAGACCATGTTCAATATCGTATTGCCCCAGGCCCTCCGGGCGGTCGTTCAGCCCATGACCTCCCTCCTCATCGGGATCATGCTCTCGACGGCCATGGCGAGCCAGGTGCCCGTGCCCCGCCGGGAGCTCACGGGCCTGGTGGACCGCATCAACAACGAGACCGCCTCGGGCATCCTGACCTTCGGCATCACCGCCGCCTTCTACGTCGCCTCGGGGCTCCTGATCTCCTGGGCCGGCGCCAAACTGGACAAAAAGCTGAGGATACTCAAATGAGCGCGAGAACCGTCGAAGAAGCCCTGTTTGAAAACCCGGACAGCCGGGGCAGGGCATTGATACGGGGCGGAACCGCCCTGGCCGTCCTCGCCCTCGTCGCCCTGGCGGTCCTCGTCGTCCGCCAATTCTACGTGGCGGGCCAGCTCGACAAGCGATACTGGGAGTTCTTCGCCTGGCCGACGACCTGGCGCTTCCTCCTCTCCGGCCTTCTCGGCACCTTGGCATCCGCGGGCATGGCCGCCCTCATCGCCCTCTCCGTCGGCCTCGTCTTCCTGGGCGGGCGCCTCTCCCGCTTCGCCCCTCTCCGCTGGGTCTCCGTGGCCCTCATCGAATTCCTCCGGGGCGTGCCGAGCCTCCTCCTCATCTACTTTTGCTTCCTCATCCTCCCGCCCCTCGGGGTGAAGATGAGCTCCTACTGGATGGTAACCCTCCCGATCGGCCTCGGGACCGCAGCGGTGGTCGCCGAGGTGTACCGCGCGGGGGTGCTCGCCGTTCCGAAAGGACAGGGTGAGGCGGCGGAAAGCCTCGCCCTCGGCAGGGGGCAAACCTTCTTTTACGTCGTATTCCCCCAGGCGATCCGATACGTATTGCCCTCGCTCCTCGCCCAGCTGGTCATCGTGGTCAAGGACACCACCTTCGGCTACGTGGTCACCTACGCCGAACTCATGCAGAACGCCAAGGTCCTCGTGGCCAATTACAACTCCCTCGTGCCGGTCTACCTGATCGTGGCGATTATCTACTTCCTGATAAATTACGGCCTCTCGAAGGGATCGAAGGCCCTGGGCGATTACATGAGGGCTTCGAGGCTCTCGAAGGCCGGGGGATGAAGGGCATCGCGGGACAAAAACTTGATAAAGGAAAGAAATATATGAGCGAAAACGAGACCCTCGACAGAATCCGGATCGTGAAGGCCTGCAAGAATTTCGGGACCCTCGAGGCCCTGAAGGACGTGTCCCTCTCGGTCAGGCCGGGCGAGACGGTGGTGGTCATCGGCCCCTCGGGTTCCGGGAAGAGCACCCTCCTCCGCAGCGTGAACCGCCTCGAGGTGCTCACCTCCGGGGATATCTGGATAGACAGGGACCACGTGACCCACCGGAATTCCCAGATCCGCCGCATCCGCGAGGAGGTGGGCATGGTGTTCCAGAACTTCAACCTCTTTCCCCACCTGACGGTGCTGCAGAACATTACCCTGTCGCCGATCAAGGTCAAAAAGGCGCCCAAGGCGCGGGCCGTCGCGAAGGCCCTGGAGCTCCTGGAGCGGGTGGGCCTCTCGGACAAGCGCGACGCCCTGCCGGAACAATTGTCGGGCGGCCAGAAGCAGCGCGTCGCCATCGCCCGGTCCCTGGCCATGGAGCCGAAGGTAATGCTCTTCGACGAACCGACCTCGGCCCTGGACCCGGAAATGGTGAAAGAAGTACTCGACGTAATGCTGGACCTCGCCCGGGGGGGCATGACGATGATGGTGGTGACCCACGAGATGGGCTTCGCGAAAGCCGCCGCGGACCGGGTATTTTTCATGGATCAGGGGGAGATTATCGAGGACGGCGCGCCGGAGGAGCTTTTCTCGAACCCGAAGAACGAGCGGACCCGCACCTTCCTCGACCACATCCTGTAAGCGGCCGAACCGCGTGCTTGCGATTTTCCGGGGTTTTCCCGCGTACTGTCGGCCAGCCGACAGACAACCCGTTCCGGCGGGCGTATGCTGTCGACGAAAACAATGGGGTTTATCTTGCTCTGCCGAGACGGGAGACGCCCATGTCAGAATCCATTTACGCCGCCCTGGATAAAAACTCCGAGATGTTTTACAAAGCCCTCAAATACGGCCGAGTCCGCGGCGTCGCTGCCCTGGTGCCCCCCGAAGGGGCCGAAGGCAGCCGGGCGGCGATCTTGTCGAAGACGGCCCGCGAGCTCGTCGAGCGGGACATCATGGTCGCCCTCCCGGGCGTCCTTGCCGGCGAACTGAAGGCGGAAGGGCTTACCGCCGAGCAGCTGTCACGGGGGGCGGGCTACGGCGTCGCCGAGCTCTGCGGTTACCTGGGAATCGAGCCGGTTGTCTTTCTCGACGCGCAAAATCCCGACACCAGGCCGCTCGACCCCTTCGAAACCCTGGGCCGGCACGCGAACAGGGATTTGACCGACCTGCCACTGGCCGCCTTCCCCTTCGGGGACGACCCGCTCTCAAACGCCGACACGATCGATGAGGCCCTGCACCAAAAACGCCTCGGCATCGAATGGTGCGACCGCTTCTACTGCCGGCCGGACTCCTTTTCCTGACCCTCAACCCGCAGCCGGAGCGGCAACCTCCCTCAGGGCGCGCAGGTCCGCCACGAGAAACCGTTCCCGGTCCAGCCGGGTCACCAATCCCCTCCGGGAGAGATCGTTGAGAAAGGTCGAGACGGTTTGCCGGGTCGAGCCGACGAGCAGGGCGATTTGCTCGACCGAAAGGTTTATGCGGATAATTACCCCGCCGGAACCGTCGGACTCGCCATGCCGCTCGGCCTCGCCCGTAAGAAATTCGACCAGCCTGGCGTTCACGTCCTTGAAAGCAAGACCCTCGATGATCGAAAACGAGGTTTTCAGCATATTTCCCAATATGCCGACCATGGCCTTCGTGATTTCCGGATGCCGCAGCATGTTGCGGTGGAAGGTTCCCGTATCCGTAACCAGCGCCTCGACCCCGTCCAGGGCCTGCACGAAAGCCCGGGTATGGGTGGCGTAAATATCCCCCGGCGACAGAATCCCGAGGTTGAACTCCTTGTCCTCGTAACCCAGGTAAATCCTGGCCCTCCCCCGGGAGACGATAAACACGGAATTCGCTCCCTCCGACGGGTCGCTGAGAAAGGAACCCTTGGCGTAGCGTTTCGGGACGAGGGCCCCGCGAAGGTCCGCGAATTCCGGACGCTCCAAAAGATCGAGTAAATTCTCTTCCAGAAATTTCATTTCGCGACTTGCCTCCCCCGGTGAAAAAAACCGCCCGACGCCTTGCGCCGGACGGCCTCTCTGCCCACGGGCAGATTACCGGTATTTGCCCATAAATGCCAGCATCCTCCAATTTCGCGTATTTCTCCACTGGACGTGCCCGGACTTCCTTGTTATTATATGTAGAAACATCAAGGAGCGGCAACGCATGGGTAAATCGGCAAAAATCGTGATCATCGGGGCGGGCCACGTCGGCTCCCACTGCGCCCTGTCCCTCGCGCTCTCCGAGGTTGCCCCGGAAATCGTCCTCGTGGACTCGGTTCCGGCGAAGGCGCGGGCACAGGCCCTGGACGTCGCCGACGCGCTGAGCTTCCCGCCCCGGCCGGTAACGGTGCGCGCCGGGGACTACGCCGAGGCGGCCGACGCCGACATCGTCATCATCGCCATAGGGGAGCCCCGCCAGCCCGGCCAAACCAGGCTCGACCTCTTCGATAGTTCCCTCCGCATGCTCTCCGGCCTCGTCGAGACCCTCAAGCCCCTCGAAATAAAGGGCATCGTCGTCTCCATCACCAACCCCGCGGACATAGTCGCCCACGCGGCGCGGCTCGGGCTCGGCCTTCCCCGGGAACGCTGCTTCGGCACCGGCACCCTCCTCGACACGGCCCGCCTCGCGCGGCTCGTCTCGGAAGCCACCGGCAAGCCCCGCTCCTCCGTGTCGGCCCTCGTCATGGGGGAACACGGCGACTCCTCGGTCTCGGTCCTCTCGCGGACGACGGTCGGCGGCGGGCCCCTCGACGGTTATCTCGCCGCGAATCCCGAAGCCCGCGAGGCCCTCACGCAAGGCACCCGCCAGGCGGGCATGACCGTCATCGTCGGGAAAGGCTCCACCGAATTCGGCATCGGGCAGGTCACGGCCAACCTTTGCGGCGCCATCCTCGGGAACCGTCGCGAGGTCTTCCCCCTGTCGGTCGCCCTCGAGGGGGAATACGGGCAGGCGGGCATCAACGCGGGAGTGCCCTGCCGGGTTGGCCGAAACGGAATAGAGGAAATTTTAAGCGTGGAACTCGACGGGGGCGAAAAAGCCGCCTTCGCCGCGTCCTGCGACGTCATCCGCGGCTTCGTGTCGCGGATACGGGCGTAAGAAATACAAAGGCAACGATAAAATCAGGAGGAACGAATGAAATCCAGCATGAAGATCGCGCGCGGGGGGAATCTCCGCCGCGTCCTTACGGGGGCCCTTTTCGCCCTCGCCCTTACGGTCCCGACCTTCGCCGCCCCGGCCAAGGTCCGGGTGGCCATCGTCCAACCCATGGCCCACAAGTCCCTGGACCAGATCCGCGACACCATCGTCGCCGAGTTGAAGGCCGCGGGCGCCGCCTCGGGGCTGGACTTCGAGATCGTCACGCTGGACGCCCACGGCGACACCTCGGCCCTCGCCACCATCTTCCAGAACGAAAAGGGCAAGAAGGCCGACATCGTCGTGCCCATCGCCACCCCCTCGGCCCAGAGCGCCAAGGCGGTCTACGACGGCTCCAAGACCCCCATCGTGTTCGCCGCGGTCTCGAACCCCGTCGCCGCGGGCCTTACCGGTGCCGACGCCAAGTACATCACCGGCGTATCGAACAACATCCCGGCGGACAAGATCGTCCAGCTGATAAGCGACTTCCAGCCCAAGTACAAAAAGATCGGCTTCCTGTACACCTCCAGCGAGACCAACTCGGTTTCCACCATTAAGGTCGCCAAGGATTACTGCGCGAAGGCCGGAATCGCCTACGAGGAAGCGTCCATCGCCACCCTCACGGACCTTCCCGCCGCGGTGAATACCCTCATCTCCAAGGGAGTCGACGCCCTCTATACGGGCAACGACAACACCATCGCCTCCGCCATGCCCACCTACACCGACATCGCCTACTCCAAGGGCATCCCGATCTACTGCGGCGCCGACTCCATGGTAGCCGACGGCGGGCTCGCCACCATCGGCGTCGACTACGTCCAGCTCGGCAAGCAGGTCGCCGCCATGGTCGTCAAGGTCGCCAAGGGAGCCGCCCCCTCGAGCCTCCCCTACGAGACCCTCAGCGATTACGCCAAGTTCGTGAACCTCCAGGCCGCGGACCGGCTCAAGCTGCCCCTTTCCGCCGACGTCCAGAAGGCCTACAAGGTCCTGGTCGAGAAGAACGGCGTAAGCCACTTCGGCCGGTAAGGGGGCCCCGGGGATGGATCTTCTCGTCGCCGCCCTGGGCCAGGGCGCCCTCTACGCGCCCATGGCCCTCGGGGTCTTCATCGCCTTTCGCATACTCAACACCCCGGACCTCACGATCGACGGGAGTTTCGTCTTCGGCATGACGACCTGCGCCTTCGTCGCCATCTCGGGCCATCCCTACCTCGCCCTGGCGGCGGGCGTCGCCGCCGGCGCCCTGGCGGGTTCCGTCACGGGCTTTCTCCAAACCAAGCTGAAGATCAACCCGATCCTCTCGGGCATACTCACCATGACCGGCCTCTATACGGTCAACTACGTGGTCCTCGGCGGCCAGTCCAACCTGTACCTGCAGAAGATGGCCGCCAACGAACTGGGCATCGAAGTTCCCGTCTCGAGCGCCACGGTCTACAAGCTCCTCGCCTTCGGCGAGACCCGCGAGGTCTCGGACCTGGTCCTCACCGCCGTCGCGGTCGCCGTCGCGGTCGCCGGCCTCGCGGTATTCTTCAAGACCCGACCGGGCATCGCGATCCGCGCCACCGGGGACAACGAGGAAATGGTCCGCTCCTCCTCCATCAACGCCGACGGCACCCGCATTACGGGCATAATGATCGCCAACGCCCTCGTCGGCCTCTCCGGCGCCCTCGTGTGCCAGCAGCAGCGCTACGCCGACCTGGGCAGCGGCTCGGGCATGCTCGTCGTGGGCCTCGCCTCGGTCATCATCGGCCAGGCCTTTTTCGGCCGCCGGGGCGTCACCGTCGGCCTCGTCTCCGCCGTCCTCGGCTCCCTCTTCTACCGCGTCATACTCCAGCTCGCCTACCAGGTCGACATGCCCACCTACGCGGTCAAGCTCCTTTCCGCCTTCATCGTCACGGTCGCCCTCGTGCTCCCCCTGGCGAAGGACCACGCCGCCCTCCGGCTCCGCAAGCGCTCCGCCCGGATCGCCCGAGGTGGAGGCCGCCCGTGAGCCAACTCATCCTGGAAAACCTCCGCAAGGCCTTCGAGCCCGGCACCTTAAACGAAAAAATCGCCCTGGACGGCCTCAGCCTGGAAATCGCCAAGGGCGACTTCGTCACCATCCTCGGCTCCAACGGCGCGGGCAAATCGACCCTTTTCAACGCCGTCCTCGGGAAATTCCCCCTGGACTCGGGATCCGTCGTGCTGGACGGCGAAGACATCACCTGGCAAAAGGATTACCGTCGCGCCCGGTCCATCGGCTGCCTCTACCAGAATCCCCTCCGCGGCACCGCCCCGAACATGACCATCGAGGAAAACCTCGCCCTTGCCTACACCCGCACGGCCTCGCGCTCCTTCTTCGCGGTCCACAAACGGGACTCCGCCTACTTCCGCGAGCTCCTCGCCCACCTCAAGCTCGGCCTCGAGGACCGCATGAAAACCAAAATGGGCCTCCTCTCCGGCGGCCAGCGCCAGGCGGCCTCCCTCGTCATGGCGACCATCGCGAGGCCGAAGCTCCTCCTCCTGGACGAGCACACCGCCGCCCTCGACCCCGCCACCTCGGCCCAGGTCATGGACACCACCCGCCGACTCATCGCGGAAACGGGCCTCACCGCCCTCATGATCACCCACGACATGGATCTCGCCCTGGACTGCGGCAACCGCACCCTCCTCATGGACGCGGGCCGCGTCGTCCTCGACGTCTCCGGCCCCGAGCGCGCGGCCCTCACCCCCCGGGGACTCGTGGACCTCTTCCGCGCCCGGGCCGGCCACAACCTCTCGGACCGCGCGATGCTCTCGACCTGAAGCATTCATAGAAAAGGCCGAGGCAGAAAAAAGGGCGTAGGGCGAACGGACCGCCCTCGGAGCCCCTCGAAGGAAGGGCCGCGAGGGGCGTGGCTTGACAGAAGTCGCCTACATTCATCAATAATAGAGATTCATGAACGTATTGACGGTCATTTCCCTGCTGAATGCCTACACCTTCACCCTGCTGGGCGCGTATATCCTGAAAATCGGGTACCGCGAGGGCATGAACCGTCTCGCCGCCGGCCTGAGCCTGTGCCTCATCTGGTGGAACCTCGCCTACGTCTTTTTTTACACGGCCCCCACGGCCGAAGCCGCCATGTTCTGGCACAAGCTGAGCTCCCCGGGCTGGATCTTCATCGGCGCCTTCGCCTCCCACTTCTTCCTTCTATTGTCTAACGGCGAACGGATCAAAAAGGCCGGCGTCGCCCGTTGGATGTACGTAATCCCGGTAATACTCGCCGTCAAGACCTTCGCTACCGAGACCTCTCCCGTGGCCCGCGGCCTCACCCAAAGCACGAGCGGCCTCGGCTGGACCTACGTGTCCAACGCCGGGTCGCCCTGGTTCTGGCTTTATACGCTCTACCTTCTCGTGTTTTTTACCCTCTCCCTCTATTCGATCCACCTCTGGGCGAAAAAGGGCGGAAGGCTCCGCTTCCTCAAGCAGGCGCGGAGCATCATTACCCTGGCCGCCGTCATGATCGCCGCGGGCTTCCTCACGGATCTCATACTCCCGGCCCTCACAGTCGCCCTCCCCCCCATGTTCAACGTACTCGCCATCGTGTGGGCTATCGGCCTTTTTTACATTATCCAGAAATACCGCCTCATGACGGGTTTCGACGTCGCGAGCCCCGAGATCATCCTCGAGACCGCCATGGACCCCATCATCCTGCTCGATCGCGAGGGCATTATCGTAAAATGCAACGAGGCAACCGCGTCGATTTTGAAAATTCCCGTAACCAAGCTCGTCGGGAACCCCTTCGCGGGCTTTTGCGAGGACGAAAATACCGCGAAAATGCTCGGCGGGTCCCTTCCCGGGCTGAAATCCATGCGGCACGTGGAAGTCAACCTGACCGACTCCCTCGGGAAGGTGATCAATACCATGGCCTCCCTCTCGGTGGCGGAAAACGCCATGGACGGCTTCGTCGGTATCGTGCTTTCCCTGCACGACATAACCCGGCACAAAAAGCTCTCCCGGGAACTGGAAAAAATGGCCAATTACGACAAGCTCACGGACCTCCCGAACCGGCGCCTCTTCTTCGCGAGCCTCGAGGCGGCCCTCGAGGATTACAAAACCCTGGGCCGGGAATTCGCCCTCATTTATATCGACCTGGACGGGTTCAAGTCCGTGAACGACACCTACGGCCATCTCGTCGGCGACGCGCTCCTCGTGGAGGTGGCCGGGCGGTTCACGAAATTCCTGCGTAAGCGCGACATGGTCGCCCGGATCGGGGGCGACGAATTCGTCATCATGGTCGCCGGGGACGAGGGAGAGGGCGAGGCTGAACTGGAACTCATCTGCGGGCGAATACGGGAACTCTTCCGGGAACCCTTCACGATCGAAGGCAACGAATGCGCGGTCGGGGTTTCCCTCGGAGTAAGCCGCGTCTCCGAAGGGCTCACGGACGTGAACGCCCTCATGCGCGACGCGGACCAAAAAATGTACGGCGAAAAAACGGACAAAAAGGTCCGCTATCGCGAATAGGGAACCTGCGGCCGACGGGATAGCTCGACCTTCCGAAAACCTACCCGCGCCGGGCCGTCCCGGCGCGCCCGCACTACTACTTCCCCGGCCGCCCGGGTTATACTGGGCCTTTCGGAGGAACAGCTGATGACCATACCTGAAATCGAGAAATGGCACGCCGACGCCCTGGGCGAAGCCGCCGTCTCGGCGCTCGGCAAAAGCGGCTTCGACGCCGCCTACTTTTCAAGCCGCGAGGAAGCGGTCCGCCACGCCCTGGGCTTCGTGAAAGCCGGCGACCGCGTCGGCTTCGGCGGCTCCATGACCGTCGTCGAGCTCGGCCTCAAGGAAAGGGCGATCGCCGCCGGCGCCGTCGCGCTGGACCACGGGGATCCCGCGCTCAGCCCGGAAGAGAAAGCCGCGACGCGGCTCGCCCAGCAAACCTGCGACCTCTTCATCTCGGGCAGCAACGCCGTCACCCTCGACGGCGCCCTCGTCAACGTCGACGGGAGCGGGAACCGCGTAAGCGCCCTGACCTTCGGGCCCAAAAAGGCCGTAGTCCTGGCCGGCGTCAACAAGATCGTCGCCGACGAGGAAGCGGGTTATCGAAGGATCCGCGAATACGCGGCGCCCATGAACAACAAGCGGCTTGGCATCCCGAACCCCTGCGTCGCCAAGGGCGTCTGTTGCGACTGCGCCGGCCCGATCCGAATCTGCAAGGTGTACTCCACCCTCAAACGCATGCCCGCGGGCGCGGACATAACGGTCATAATCATCGGGGAAAGTCTCGGTTTTTAGGGGATAATCGAGCCGCAGGCGGCTGCCCGCGGGGCAACTCGGGGGAGGCCGCGCGCCGCCTCGGCAAGGGTCGCCGCCCCCGCGTCGCGCCCCCACGGGGCGAAGCACGCCGTCGGCAGCCCCGCCTGGGACAAGAACGCCATATTCATGCCTTGAGTATAGCCCGGATCACGTAATGGAAGCCCGGTAAATGGAGTCGATCGACTCCTTCAGCGTCGCGTCGAACTCGGCGTCGGTCTGCTTGGCCGAAAGGCCTTCCGCGAGGGCCCGGGAGAAGCTGGCGATCAGGCCC
>QKCE01000265.1 GCA_003245785.1 Spirochaetales bacterium
GACCTGATGGTACCGGTTATAGGTCACTTCCACCGGGTAGGTTCCCGAGCTCAGGGCCGAGGCCACGTCGATAACGGGGCTCGGGAGGAAGCCCCAGAAATACTGGAAGCCGAGATCCACCTGCCCGACCGTGCCGGTAACCCGGGCGCCGAATTGTGACCAGTCGAGGGTGTCCCCCGCGGGATACTCGAGAAGGTCCGGAAGGGCGGCTTCGGCGTCGGCGGTAGCCTGGGCGGCGAGTTGGGAGGACATGGAGGCGACCTGGGCGTCGGCGGCGGCGATCGCGGCGGTATTGGCTGCAGTAATGGTCGCTCCCCCGGTGACGGCGGTCGAATAAGCCTGGGTATATACCGTAGACCACGCGCTCGCCGCGTAGCTCTGATAGAGCTCGTCGTAGAGCATCTCCATCCCCTCGGCCTTCAAATCCTCTATCTGCTTCGGCGTCCAGGGGCCGTCCCAGGCGAATCGGTCGGCTTCGTATATCGGGAGCCAGGCGGCCTCGAAGGTTACGCCGCCCAGGGGCGCGCTCAGGTGGAGCATGGGCCGCGCGATCTTCTGTTCCTTCGGCTCGGTCACCGTCAGGTCCGAGAGGTCCTTCGGGTTGAGCACGTCGAGGACGCTCAGGGCGTCGGCCTTGCCCCAGGTAACCTTGAGGAGCCCGCCCTCGAGCATGGCCTGGTCGAGCCAGAGACGCACCCAGGCCTCGTCGATGACCCGGGCGGGATCGGTCGAGAGGATCGAGGGACTTACCGCGAGGCGGAGGGAGGCGTCCACGTCCTTGCCGCGGGCGTCGAACCGGAGCTTACCCGCGGCGTTCGCGAGGCTGCCCGAACCCGACGCGGCGTCGGAAAACGAGTCGGCGTCGCCGAGGGTCCCGAGAAACTGTACCGCGGAAAACCCGAGCTCGCCGCCTATGTCCAGGCTCTGGCCCGACGCGACGGTCGAACCCGCGTCGGAAAAGCCGAAGCCGAAACCGCCGGTATCGCCGGAACCGTCGGCGGCTCCCGTCCCCGAGTCCCCCGAGGCGGCGCCGAAGGGATCGAAGGAACCCGGGTCGTCCGCGGCCTGGGCGCCCAGGGGAAAGACGGCAAGCGAGAAAAACGCGACGGCCGCGAAGATCGCGATTGCCGGAAAGCGGGATCCGCTCGCCGCGAATCCGGCAAAGGGCTTGATCCCGCGCGAGTCGCCCAATACCGCAGCGCCCGTCGGCATCGATTCGTTTATCATCGTCATGCCCCCTTACGGACGGCCCGTGCTGAGGAACTTCTCGGTGAACACCCCTGCCGGTATCGGCTTGTCGTAAATGACCGCCTTCAGTTCCATGGAGGTGGAGGTGTTTTCCTGGACGTTCGAGATCTTCGTCAGGATCGGGGTCCAGTACCCGGATTTGTTCTCGTACTTGCCGATCTCGAGGGATTTAAGGAGCTGGCCCGCCTTGTCGTACATCTCGGCCTTGAGGGTCAGGTAATTGTCCTTCGCGATCCACCGTAGGCTCTTGGAGTATTGGGAGTCGCCCTTCTCCTTCGCCACGGACTGGATAACCCAGCAGGGGGTGCCGTTCACGGACTCCTCCTTCACTATCGTATGCTCGTCCCGGGCGGTATCGCGGGCGGAGGTGGAGATATCGTCGTAGCTGAAGTCGGTGCCCATGAAGCTGCCGCCGCCCTCGCTCGCGGCGATGCGGCGCACCTTGCCCAGCTCGGGCAGGAAGATCTTGCGGCTTTCCGCGCCCCCCGAAACCTCTTCGACGAGGAATCGCGTATTCGCGACGCTCGCCGGGGACTTGAAGACGATGACGGATTCGGATAGCCCGTCGTTGTCGATGCCGTACTGCTCGACGAGCATGGTCTTCACGCCGCCCTTTTTGTCCGTGACGGTCAGGAGCATCTGGATCTGGGTCGACTTCGCCTCGTTGACGGTCTTCGACTTCTCGACGATTTCGCTCGCCGTTTGGGCCGAAAGCGGGGTCGCCGCGAGGGCGACGAGGGCGACGAGGGGGACGAGGGCCGCGCGGGCGAGCCGGGCGGCGGAACGATTCTTTTTCATGGTTTCATACCTTCCTTGTGAACGCGGGTTTGAGCCAGTTCAGGAGAACCGGCAAAACGGTCAGGGATATGGTGGCCGACACGATCATGGCCGCCGCGACGAGCCCGCCCAGATAGGCGAGCATGTTGAACCTGGAGAGGGTGAGCACGGCGAAACCCGCGCCCACGGAAACGGCGTTGAAGATGATCGCCTTCCCCGAGGTGAGAAAGGTCCGCCTGAGTACCCGGGAGGGGTCGGCGCCGGACAGGACTTCGTGCCTGTACGCCGCGAGGTAATGGATGATGTAGTCGATGCCCGTTCCCACGCAGATCGAGCCCACGAGGGCCGTGCCCAGATTGAGCTTGATGCCCGCGATTCCCATGATCGTGAAGTTTACGACCACCGCGAGGCCGAGGGTGAAGATGCCCAAAAAGCCCGCGACCAGGGAACGGTAATAGACCGCCAGGATGAGGAACACCAGGAGAAGGGAGCTGACGATCGAAATGACCTGGGAATACACGACCTGCTGATTGAGCGAATTTTCCACCAGTGCCGCCCCGGCGACTTTCACGTCGTACCCCGCGGGGAACCGGGCGGCGACGTAGCGGTTGATCGCCGTCACCGCCCTGATGGTGTCCCGTTGGCCCACCGTGCGAAGCTGCACGTTCAGGCGGGCTTCCTGCGGCTCCAGGGGATCGTCGGCCCAGTCGGAAATGTCGCCGGAGAGGAGGACCAGGTAATTCCCG
>QKCE01000254.1 GCA_003245785.1 Spirochaetales bacterium
ATTCGGGCGGAATTGGCAAGCGCGTTTCGGGGCGGCGGGACAGGCAAGAGGGGATAGGGCGGGACCCCGCCGGGACGGGCCGGGCGATCGGCGACGCCCTTCGCGCCCGGCACGGCGAGGGGCGCGGAGGCCCGACCGCAAGGGGAGACTTCCCCTTCCCCATCGGTTTAAAAAAAACGAGCCATCCTTTCGGATGGCTCGCCTGTAGAGGCGCCGATCAGAATCGAACTGATGCATAAAGGTTTTGCAGACCTCTCCCTTACCGCTTGGGTACGGCGCCATTTGCGATAGCAATTACCTCAAATCCATTCCACTCGCCGCCCGAGGTAACGAGGACGGCGCCAAATATTGCGTATAACGCTCGCTAAATATACCAAGGGGGGCCTCTTTAGGCAAGGGGTTCTGTAAAAATAAGGCGATATCGGGTATGATGGAGCCATGTTCGAGATGAAGCCCTCCCTGACGGCCAGCGTGGCAGGTACCGTCGTTTCCTATACCCTCGTATGGTCGGCGCTGAAAAAGGCCGACAAGTACGAGATCAATACCTCGGTGCCTTCCGTGTCGGGGCTCTACGAGCTTTACCGCATGGACGAGAAGAAAAAACTGAACCTCCTGGCGGTCACCCACGCGTGGTACGGCGGTCTCAGGAGCCAGCTCCGGGCCGCGGTGGACCCGGACGCGACGACGGACCCGCTCCGGCGTTCCCAGATCGAGAACGAGGAGCTATGGTACCGCTATTGTCCCTCGGACTCCTTCCCCTCCCTGCTGGACGCGGTGTGGTTCCTCCATTCGGTATATTTCCCCCACGACATCCGGGTGGAACCCTCGGGCCGCTACGCGACGATCCGCGTGCAGGAGAAGGCCCCGGACAAGGTGCACTGGCTTGACTGACACCGGAAACCTTCCTTACATTGGTCATATGGAAACCCTGTACGACATGATCATAATCGGCGCCGGCGCGGCCGGGCTCTCGGCGGCCCAATACGCGGGACGGTCGAACCTGAAAACCCTGGTAATCGAGGAAAAGTCCGAAGGCGGCCAGGCCGTGCTCATCGACAGGCTCGAGAACTACCCGGGGATCCTCGATCCCGTGAACGGTTTCGATTTCGCGTCGAACATGAAGGAGCAGGCGGTCCGTTTCGGGGCCGAGTTCGTGTACGGCAAGGCAATGGGCCTCGGCAAGAAAGACGGGCATTTCGTGATCCCGATGGAGTCGAGCGAGGAAAATCCCGTCACCTATTCGACCAAGACGGTGCTTCTCGCCACCGGGGCCGAGCACCGCAAACTCGGGGTTCCCGGCGAGGAAGATTACGTGGGCCGGGGCGTTTCGTATTGCGCCACCTGCGACGGCCCCTTTTTCCGCAATAAGCATATCGTGGTGGTGGGCGGCGGCGACGCGGCATGCGACGAGGCGGGCTTTCTCGCCCACCTGACCGACCGTGTGACCATGGTGCACCGGCGCAACAAGTTCCGGGCCCAAAAGTCGATCGCCGAGCGCACCCTCCGCAATCCCCATATCGCCGTGCGCTTCAATACCGTAGTTTCAGAAATCCGCGGCACCGACCCCGATTCGGGAAAGGTGACGTCCGTGCTCCTCGAGAACGTCGAGACCGGCGCCAAAGAGGAACTGGAGTGCGACGCGGTCTTCGTCTTCATCGGCATGATTCCCCGCACCGAGCTCGCCGCCCTGGTGAAAAAGGACGACGAGGGCTACATCGAGACCGACGAGGGCATGCAGACCTCCGTCCACGGCCTTTACGCCGCGGGGGACATCCGCTCGAAGACCTTCCGCCAAATAGTCACCGCCGCGGCCGACGGGGCCATCGCGGCCCATTCGGCTTCCAACTGCATCGACGCCGACATGTGCGGGGTCAGGTCGTGACGAAGCGGGCGGCGGGAACCCTCGCCGTCGCCGCGTCGGCGTTCCTCGCGCTCGCCGCGGCCTCCGTACTCCTCGTATCGGCAAAGGCGGCCCCCGAGGGCCTTCCCCGCTTCGACGACCCCCTCCCGCCGGACGAACTTGCCGACGCCATAGTCGGCGCCATGACCGACGAGGAACTCCTCGCCCAAACCCTCATGTTCGGCTGGGCCGGCACGGACCCGAGCCCCCTGGTGACCGACTGGGTGGCCGAGCGGGGCCTCGGGAGCATCAAGATATTCGGGTGGAACACCGACGACACTCGCAAGGTCGCCGAGTCGGTGACCGCCCTGCAAAGGCGCGCCGCCGCGGGCCGGTTCGGCATTCCGCTTTTCGTGGCCACCGACCAGGAAGGCGGCTGGATTCGCCATATCAAGGGGCGCACCACCGAGACCCCTGGAAACCTCGCGATCGGCGCGTCGGGACTCCCGGCGGACGCCTGGTACACGGGTTTCTACATTTCCCGGGAGCTTCGCGCCCTGGGCATCAACCTCAACTTCGCCCCCTCGGTGGACCTCTACACCGACCACGACTCCACCGTAATTGGGCCCCGCTCCTTCGGCGAGGACCCGGACGCCGCGGGGGCCCTGGGTTCGGCCTTCGTGGCCGGAAGCCGGGCGGCCGGGGTTCTCACCACGGCGAAGCATTTCCCCGGGCACGGCGACACGGGCCTCGACAGCCACGGCAAGCTGCCGGTTATCCCGATCGACGCGCGCACTTTCCGTACCCGCGAGCTCGTGCCCTTCCGCTACCTCATCGACTCCGGGGTAGAGGCGGTAATGAGCGGCCACCTCAATTTCCCGAAAATTACCGGAAACGACGAGCCCGCCACCTTCTCGCGCAAGCTGCTGCACGACGTGCTGCGCGGGGAGCTCGGCTTCACGGGGCTAATCGTGACCGACGATATCATGATGAACGGCGCCACGGAATACGCGGGCAGCGTGTCCCGGGCGGTGCAGCTCGCCCTCGAGGCGGGGAACGATATAATCGAGTCCTCCACCACCCCGTCCTTCGGCGACGCCCTGTGGGTCCGGAACCTCGACCGCATGGCGCGCGACGGCGGCTATCACGACCGCGTGAAGGACGCCGCCCGCCGGGTTATCCTCGCGAAGATCGAGTACTTCAAGAGCGACGACGCGGTCCCCGTCTATCCCGACCTCGCGAAGATAGAGGAGCGGGTTCCGGACCCCGAGGGGAAGGCCTTCTTCCTTTCCCAGGCGGTCCGCTCGGTCACCCTCGTGCGGAACGCCGGCCTTCCGGTGGGCGACGAGGGAAAGATCCTCCTCGCCTCGGCCTTCCCGGCCTTTCTGGAAGCGGGCCTGAGCCGCTACCCCGACGCGAAGGCGACGGGGGTTACCTGGGACCTTCCCCGGCGTGCCCGCGACTACGATACGGTTATATTCTGCCTTTCTTCCAAGGAACAGACGCCCATATTGAACGCCCTCAAGGGCGAATCCTGCCGGGTAATCGTGGTTTCGGCCCTCTCGCCGGTCCTCCTGGAGGATGCGCCCTGGGTCGGCACCGCCCTGGCGGTCTACAGCTACGCCCCCCTCTCCTTCACCGCCGCCTTCGGGGCCCTGGCGGGGGACTTTCCCCCCGCGGGAATAATGCCCCTCAGGGGCATCGATTGATCGAGCTTCGGCCCGCCCAGGAGGCCGATCTCGACGAGTGCCTCGCCTTTTTAAAACCCCGGGAATACCGCTCCGCCGGCCTCACGAGTCGCCTCCTGAGGGTAGGAAAGCCCGCGCTGCCCCCCTCGACCGAAGCGCGTCTTTGGATTCTCCGGGACCGCGGCAACGGCGCCGAAGGGATCATGGCGGCCTTCCTCGTCGCCAATACCCGCATGGTCTACCATTGCGTGCGCGAGGGCTTCGACCTCGGCCTCGCCTCCCGGCTCCTGAACCGGGCCTTTCTCTCCGACGGCATTGCCTGCGCCGTGGGAAACGCCGAGGGAACGGAAGCCCTGGAACGGCTCGTCGGGAAGGCGCCGCGACACGGGGCGGACTACGAGCTCATGACCCTCGAAGCCGCCCCCGGAACGCCTTTGCCGCCCCCCGGCGCCGAAATAGTCCGGGTCGGGCCCGAGGACCTCGACTTCGTGTATCCACTGCAGTCCGGCTACGAGCGCGAGGAAGTGCTCCTCCCGGGAGAACCCTTTTCGCCCGTCCGCTGCCGCTCCCTCCTACGCGCGACCCTGGCGTCCCAACTGGTATTCGCGGCGAAACGGGACTCGCTCGCGGCGGCCAAGGCGGGAACCAATGCCCGGGGCTTCGATTGGGACCAGATCGGCGGGGTGTACACCCTCCCCTCCCTGCGGGGGCAGGGCTTGGGAAAGGCGGTTTTCGCGGAATTATGCGCCAACCGGTTGCGCGACGGGAGAAAACTGTCGCTTTTCGTGAAAACGGAAAATATTCCCGCCAAAAACCTTTATCTCACAACCGGTTTCGCTACCCGAGAGCGATTCCGGATAGCGTATTGGTGAAACATTTCATTGACGTAGGGGAAACTTGGGGTATATTATTTCGAAGGTGGGAAGGAATCCGATGTCGCCCGTGCTTGTTGTCGAGGACAACGAGATAAATGCCGAAATATTGACTACTCTTCTCGAATCGTTCGGAATCCCGAACGAACTGGCGACCGACGGCGTCGAATCGATCGACCTGTGCGAGCACCGCCCGAAGGACTATTATTCCCTCATCCTGATGGACATTCACATGCCGAGGATGGACGGCTACGAGGCGGCGCGGAAGATAAAGTCCGAGCTGGCCATGACCGCCCCGGTAATCGCCCAGACCGCGACCCACACGACCGACGAATCGATCCGCGAGCATCAGCCCTACATTTCCGATTACCTGTACAAGCCCTTCAAGCCCGCCCAGCTTTACGACCTCTTGCAGAAGTACCTGGCCCTCAATTTCTGAGCTCCGGCCAGGCCTCCCAGCGACTGACTTATTTCCTTATTTTCCCATTTCCCTGGAACGATTCCAGGCGGCGGTGGCGCCCTCGATTACCGCGTGACGGAAGCCCATTTCCTCGAGCTTCGTGACCGCGGCGATCGTGGTGCCCCCGGGGGAACAGACGGCGTCCTTCAGGGCGCCGGGGTGCGTTCCGGTCCGGAGGACCATCTCGGCTGCCCCCTTGAGGGTCTGGGCGGCGTACCGGAGCGCCTGGGCCCGGGGCATACCCATGCGGACCGCGGCGTCCGCGAGGGCCTCGGTGAAGAGGTACACGTAGGCGGGACCTGAGCCGGAAACGGCGGTCACCGCGTCCATGAGGGTCTCGCCCGTCAGCTCCGTCAGGCCCGCGGCGGAGAGGAGGCGCTGAAGCTCCGCGGCTTCTTCTTCGGTCACCGCGGTATCGGGGGCGATGGCGATCATGCCGGCGCCGACCGCGACCGGGGTATTCGGCATGATCCGCACGATCTTCCCGTGACCGCCGAGGAAGGCGCGGAGGCTCTCGATCTTCACGCCCGCCGCCATGGACACCACGACGGTTTCCGCGTCGAGGGACCCGGCGATATCCTCCAGCACGGGCTTCAGGTACTGGGGCTTTACCGCGAGGAAAAGAAAGCGGACCGACGAGGCGATCTCCCGGTTCGTGGACGCGGGTTTGCAGCCGGTGTCGGCGCAAAAATCCGCGGTCCGTTTGGGGTCCGAGTCCCGCACGAGGACTTCCGCCCCGCCCGCGACCTTCGCGACCGCGCCCATGAGCGCCGAGCCCATCACGCCCGTTCCGATGCATCCTGCCGTTTTCTTTTCCATGAGTCCTGTCTCCCTATAAATGAACGTCGATTATTCGCGGGCGAGGAATACGGTGCCGCCCGACTTGCCGGTGGCGAGGGTTTCCAGGCACCGGGGCGCCGAGCCGTTCGCGAGCAGCATGGGAATGCCGTAGGCGGTGACCTTCTCGGCGGCCTCCAGCTTGGTGCCGATCCCGCCGGTGCCGAAGCTGTTCGCCGCGCCGATCGTTATTCCCGCCCGGAGCTCGGTAATGTCCTTCACCTCCGGGATGAGGGCGGCGTCGGAGTGCTCCTTCGGGTTCTTGTCGTAGACCCCGTCGATATCGCTGAACAGGATCAGGAGGTCCGCGCTCCAGAGGATGGCCGTGAGGGCCGAGAGGTTGTCGTTGTCGCCGATGCGGATTTCCTCGTAGGAGACCGAGTCGTTCTCGTTGATGATGGGGACCACGCCCTCGTCCACGAGGGTGAAGATCGTGTTCCTCATGTTGAGGGTCCGCTGGTCGTCCTTGAAGTCCTCCCGGGTAAGGAGGAGCTGGCCGATATGCAGGTCCCGGGCGGCGAAGGCCTCGCGCCAGTTCTGCATGAGCTCCACCTGCCCGATCGCGCAGAGGGCCTGTCGGTAGTGGATATCCTTCTTGCGGGCCCAGCGGTCGATGGTGGAAACCCCGGCGACCTGGGCGCCGGAGGATACGAGCACGACCTGCTTGCCGGCCTTCGCGAGGTCGGCGCACTGGTCGGCGAATTCGTTCATGAAGGCGCGGTTCATGGTGCCGTCCGGGAGGGCAAGGGTGTTCGAGCCCAGCTTGATGACGATTTTGCGCGCGTCGGCGATTACTTTCGGGATCATGGTCTGACTTGGCCTTCCCCTTCGACGAGGTATTTTATCGTGGTGAGCGCGGCTACCCCCATGGGGCCCCGCGCGTGGAGTTTTTGCGTGCTTATCCCGACCTCGGCGCCCATGCCGAACTGCCCGCCGTCGGTGAAGCGGATCGAGGCGTTCACGTAGACGCAGGCCGCGTCGACCCGGCGCTGGAATTCCCGGGCGTGGGCCCGGTTTTCGGTCACGATGACCTCGGAGTGCTTCGTGTTGTGGGCGTTGATGTACCCGATCGCCTCCTCGAGGGAGTCCACGACCCGGACGGCAAGGATATAGTCGAGGAATTCCATGCCCCAGTCGGCCTCCGTCGCGGGAACGACGTTCGCCGGAACCGTCCCGTTCGCGGACAGGGCCGCTAGGGCGCGTTCGTCGCAGCGGAGCTCGACGCCCCCGGCACGGCCGGTCTTGGCCTCGTATTCCGCGAGGGAATCGCGGACCCGCGGCAATATCTCCGCGGCGCGGGAGGAGTGCACGAGGAGGCATTCAAGGGCGTTGCAGGCCCCGGGTTTCTGGATTTTGGCGTTGACGGCGATGCGGACCGCCATCTCGGCGTCGGCGGTCTCGTCCGCGTACTCGTGGCAGGTGCCGGCGCCGGTCTCGATGACCGGTATCCGGGCGTTTTCCACGACCCGCCTGATGAGCGCGGCGCCGCCCCGGGGGAGCACCACGTCGATCTTCCCGACGGCGTTCAGTATCCAGTCCACGTCGGCGTGGGTGTTGTCGCCCTCCGTGGCGGGCTCGGAGAGCGCGACGGCGCCCGTTTCGCCCCCGGAGGCGGCGAGTCCCGCCTTTATCGCGGAGAGAAGGGCGCGGTTCGACTCGAGGGCGGAGGAACTGCCCCGGAGGAGCACGGCGTTGGAGCTTTTATAGGCGAGGGCGAACACGTCGACGGTAACGTTGGGGCGGGATTCGTATATCACGGCGACCACGCCGAGGGGCACCCGCACCTGGCGGATCTCGAGGCCGTTCGGGACCTTCCAGCCCTCCGTGACCTGCCCTATCGGGTCGGTCTGCTCGGCGAGGACCCGCAGGGAATCCGCGATCTCCTCGAGTCCCGCGTCAGAAAGGGCGAGCCGGGCGACGAGGCTTTCCTTCATGCCCCCGGCGCGGGCCCGGGCCACGTCCCGGGCGTTGGCCGCGAGGATTTCCGCCCTCGCGTCGCGAAGCGCCGAGGCGACGCCGAGAAGCGCGCGGTTTTTCTCTTCCGCCGTGCGCAGGGCGAGGCCAGCGGCGGCCCCTTTCAGTTCTTCGCAGACGGCGTCGAGATTCATTGCGCGCTCCTCAGGGTATTTGCCTAGAAGGTGGCGAGGAAGAAAATTCCCAACAGCACGGCGGCGCGGCACTTTTCCTCGGACCAGCCGTCATGGGGGGGCAAATTATTGATATAAAACCAGAAGAAGCCGAAATCGGGATCGATTCGGACCGCGTACTCCAGGAATGAGGCCTGCTTGGCGAGGGACCCGAAAAGGAGGTACACCACGTCGTGGAGCACGGGCAGGAATTCGGACAGGGCCCGGTGGTAGTCGTAGTTCACGAGATTGTGGCACAGCGTGTCGATCCTCTGGAGCATCTCCTCCTTCATCGACTCGTCGGCTTTTTCCACCCAGGTTTTCTGGACGAGCAGTCCCAGGTTTTTCTCGAAACCGGCAACAAGCTTCCTCTCCGCCTCGTCCCGGGCCTCGTTCTTGTCCGCCATTACGGACTTGAAATCGTCGTGGTCACTGAACGCGGCGGCTAACTGTATCGACAGCGATGCGATCTCGCCGTCGTCCGAGGTTCCGATGAACGAGGGAAGTACCCCGGAAACCGCGTTCTTTACGACGTCTGGCATCGATATGTCATTCTCGAAAATGGAAGTTTGCATATCATACTATGGATTTTTTTCCCGCCCTTGGTCAAGTAGAGCCGGTTGTTTCGCGCAGTGGCGCTGCAGGGGCGTAAGCGGCGCTTCAGGGCGAAGCGCCAAACCTTGACCATGGCCCGTCCTATTGGGTACTTTAGGTATATGGAAGTGTTAAAGCTAGGAAACGATACGCTCAGGGTCAAGGCCGTCCCCGTCGAGGAAATCAACGACGAAATCCGCGCCTTGGCCGCCGAGATGTTCGATACGATGGAAAAATCCGACGGGGTGGGCCTCGCGGCGCCCCAGATCGGGAAAAGCATACGGATGTTCGTGCTCAAGGCCGATGACGGGGTAAAGCGGGTATTCATCAATCCCCAAATCGTCGAGACGTCCCAGGAAACGTGTTCCTACGAGGAAGGATGCCTGAGCATCCCCAAATACTACGAGGACGTGGTCCGGCCGGAGCGAATCACCGTGCAGGCGCGAAACGAAAACGGCCGCAGGTTCAACCTCGAGGCCGACGGATTCCTTTCCCGGGTGATCCAGCACGAGTACGACCACCTCGAAGGCGTGCTGTTCATCGACCGGATCGACCCGGCGAAGAAGGCGAAAATCGAGGACAAGTTCCTGAAAAAAGCCCGGAAGGAAGCCGAATAACGGTGCTGAACGTCCTATTCGCCGGTTCGCCCGAGTGCGCGGTGCCGTCCCTGGAGGCGCTCGCCAGCTCCCACCGCGTGGTGGCGGTGCTCACTAATCCCCCGGCGGCCAAGGGCCGTTCGGGAGCCCCCGTGCCGACCCCGGTCCACGCGTGCGCCGAAAGGCTTAAGGCCGAAGGGCTTATCCCGGCCGAGGCCCCGATACTCACGCCCGAGAAACTCACCCAGGATGTCCGCGACGCCATCGCGGCCGC
Organism: Spirochaetales bacterium; assembly: GCA_003245785.1. GTDB lineage: Bacteria > Spirochaetota > Spirochaetia > Treponematales > Treponemataceae > Teretinema. The sequence continues at coordinate 9,288 of QKCE01000254.1, forward strand.
GGGCCCGGACCTCATGGCCTGCTTCGCCTACGGCAAGATCTTCGGCCCGAAAACCCTCGCCCTGTTCCCGAAGGGCGCCGTCAACCTGCATCCCTCGCTCCTCCCCCGCTGGCGCGGTAGCACGCCGGTTCCCGCGAGCATCCTCGCCCGGGACCCCGAAACCGGGATTACCGTCCAATGGATGGCCCTCGGCATGGACGAGGGCGACATAATCGCCCAAACCCGCTTCCCCCTGGACGGCACCGAAACGGCGGGAAGCCTCCTCGACCGGGCGGCGGCCGAGGGCGCGCCCCTCCTGGTCGAGGCCCTCGACCGGATCGAGGCTGGAACCGCCGCTTCGACGCCCCAAACCGGCGAGGCGACCTACTGCACGACCTTGAACAAGGAAGACGGCGAGATAGACTGGACCCGTCCCGCCCTTGAAATCGATGCCCTTATCCGGGCCTTCTCGCCCTGGCCCGGGGCCTATACCGCCGCCGGGGAGGCGACGCTGATCATTCACCGGGCTAAACCCCTTCCCGCGGTCGCGCCGACCGGCGGGTCCGCGACTGCCGGCGCGCCGCCGGCGGGTACCGTGCTCGGAATAGACAAAAAGAACGGAATTCTGGTACAAACGGGAGAGGGCGTTCTCGCCCTCGAAACCCTGCAGTGGAGGACCAAAAAGGTGCTCGACTGGAAATCCTTCATGAACGGGAGCCGGAATTTCCCCGGCACCGTCCTCGGCTCCGAAGCGAACGCCTGATACTAAAAAGGAACGACCCATGAGACTCAGAATGCCCGATTTTTCGAAATTCCCCAGGCTCCCCGTGAACCTCAACGAGGCGACCGAAGCCTTTTCCCGGAACGCCAGGGTTATCGCGGTCACGGCCATCACCACCCTCGCGCTGACCGTCGCGGCCTGCGTCGTGGTGTTTTTCCTCTCCATCAAGGGCAGCGAGCAGGTCATGGTTCCCGAGCTTACCGGGAAGGACCTGTCCGTCGCGATGCTCGAGATGCAGGCGAAGGAACTTTACCCGAAGATCCAGCTCCGCTACTCCGACAAGAGCGGCGACAAGGGCTACATCCTCGAGCAAAGCCCCTCGGCCGGCTCCATAGTCAAGGCCGGGCGGCGCATCAACCTCGTGGTGAGCCGGGGCATTATCGTGGACAGGGTCGAGAACTTCATC
>QKCE01000115.1 GCA_003245785.1 Spirochaetales bacterium
GGGCTTTTGATATACTCAATAGCGGCTGGTGCAAAAGAAGATTTTAATAATGAGAAGTTAAGTATAGTTGAGTATATAAGGCAAGGATTAGGGTATACAGATGACGATATAGCAGAGTTTAATGTAGTTTTTTCACAATAACAAAAAGAATCGGATAAGAAACAGCATAATCTAGAAGCGTCAATAAAAGTTCATAGTTAAGCTGCAAGCACCATCCAGCGAGAAATGCTTGCGGTTTTATAGCAAGTAAGCTTGTCAGATTGAACTGTTTTTTACATTTCGACGATTTGGTCGATTGGAAGAGTATAGAATGAGTACGATATGACGGAAAATATTGAAAGAGGTCTTTGACAGCGAAGAGAAGGAATCGTTAGCCGCGGATGACAATCAACGCGGCCTACGATGCGGAATGACTGCGAAAGAAAACGAGCAGTCATTCGGTACCGTAGAAACGCAAAATGATAAACATAAAAAACTTCTGTCACGAACTTACCCGGACGGAGGGGTGGCGGAAAACGGCCATAAGGCCGGTTGTAGCCAGGGGAGGCCGCAAGAACAATACGCAAGGTTTGAGCGTGACTTGTCTTGACCGCGCGAAAGCGCAACCGGTTCTTGTCGGGACCAAGCGCGCGAAACACATCGATGCTCGAGCGAACAGGGAAGGCGAGGAGAGTGAAAAGAGGCGAGCGCGCGGGCCATAAGAGGGGCATGCCCTCGCGCGGTTCCGCAGTGACCGAACGTCAGTGAGGGAGCGAGGACTGAAGCGCGAGGGTTGCCCCTCGTCCGACCGCGCGCGCACCTTTCCCGACGAATCACCTCGCCTTCCCGATGCACACTAGCTTGATAAAATCCTTGTCCCGACATATTCAATGGCACTATCGCGCGGGGATGAAAAGGCGCCTCCCCTCTCGCCGAGGACCGTCAGTCCTGGATCGACCAGATGGGCGAAATCTTCGCCCTCTCGAACGCGGAATGGGAAAAGGCCGAGGGAAGGATCAACAAGGAATACAAGGAATGGCAAACGGAGTTCGCCGAAACCTATGAGGACAACATTTCCGAGTGGGAAGCGAACTATGACGAGTTCCTGAATCAGAAAAACGCCTGGGTCACGGAACAGTACCTGTACGCGATAAACTCCGCGAACGCCCCGGTTATCGAAAACTCCGGCGCCGACGTCGACTCGACGATCGCCGCGACCCTGAGGGAAACCCTGTCGGTAAACGGCATGGCGGGCCATGCCTTCGAGGGATCGGGCTACGTCGACCGGCTTCTCGGGGACACGAACCTCGCGAAGCTCATGGCGACCGCGGGTAATATCCAGGACCGGGCGAACGGGGCGGGAGCGCTCGTCGCGAAGGGAACGGCGCGGGACGTGAGCGGCTGGAGCTCGATCGCGAGCGCGGCCCTGGCGGTCGCGGACATCTCGGAGGAAATGAGGAAAACCGCGAGCCTCCTCGCCGCGAGCCAGGCGCGGAAACAGTTCGAGCAGATAAAGAAACAATACGCGTCGCGCATCGACTCGGAAAACGAGGGGATGGAGAAGTGGGAAACCAAGATGGTGCGGTCCTCGGGCTACACGGTCTCCGGGGACTCGATCAAGCGCGAGGCGATCATCGGGTCGACGATCGCGGGGGCGCTCACCGAAACGCAGAAGGTGCATAAGTACCGCTCCTTCAAGGCCGCGGAGGCGACGGTCAGCGTGGGCCTGGACGACGAGAGCCTCGCCGGGCTCGACGACCACGGCGTAATGACCCTTTTGGGCCAGGCGAAGGGCGAGCTCGAGGCGTACGGGGAGAAGATCTTCGGCGCCGTGGATAAAGACGGGAAGACGAAGGAATGGAAGATCCCGAGGGCCTCGAGCCAGGCGGACGTAACGGAATACCAGGCCCTGGAAAGCAAGGACTCCACGAAGAAAACCCTCGCGGAACTCGAGGAATACGAGGCGAAAGACTACGACGCCATGAGCGACTCGGAAAAGGAAAAATACGGGAAGCTGATGAACTCGATCGTCTCGGTGCGGGACGGCGAATTGGGCCAGCACATCGGCTTCGCGGGCGAGTTCAAGTCGGGCGAGTCCCTGGACCTCACGAAGAGCCGAGGCTCGAACGTCAAGTACGAGGGGAAAGGCGAGATCGGCGCGATCATGCTGGACTTCCAGTGGAACTCCATGATGGAAGGGAAGGGCATCGCCGACCTTGGGAAACCGGTGTACGACCAGGCCCTGTGGGATTCGCGCGGGATGCCCTTCGAGGCGCCGACGATCAGGTCGACGACGGAAATAGCGGTTGCCGTAGCGGCCGGCGCAGTAGCCACCGCGATCTCGGGCGGTACGTTGGGCCCGGTCGCGGCGATGCTGGTATCGTCAGCGGCGAGCACTGCGATCAATCTTTCAGACGATCTCGTGTTCGCGGCCCTGGACGTCGCGGGCGGCTACAAGACGCCGGAGCAGGTCGGAAACGAGCTCGGGAAGAAGGCGGCGACAGCCGTCGTGAGCAGCGCGGTCGGAATGGGCGCGGGCTCCCTCGGCGGAATGGCCGAAGGCCTGACCGGCGGCATGAAGGTCGCGGCGGACATGGGGATCGCGGGCGGTCAGAGCGCGATCAACACGGTGGCGGGATCGGCGATAAACTCCTTCGATTTCTCGACGGGCAAATTCGACGCGAACGCATTCACGTCGTCAATGTCGTCGATAAGCACCTGGTCGGGTACCTTCGCGTCGATGGCGGGAGCCGGTGTTACGAGCGGGCTCAAGGAGTTGAAC
>QKCE01000057.1 GCA_003245785.1 Spirochaetales bacterium
TCCAGATGGGTGGCGAGCTTTCCGTAGGAATACTGGGAGATCGCGGTATCGAGGATGACGGTGCCGCCTTCCCGGGGCACGGCCAGCACGAAGGGGTTGTTCCCTATCCGGTGCTCCTTCCCGCCCCAGGGGGGCATATTGGCCTTCGTGTTGGTGAAGCACAGGGCCATCATGCCCTTCGACGCCGCGTAGAGCCCGTAGGTGGCGGCCCGCATCCAATGGTTCGTGTTCCGGAGGCCCACGCAGGCCATTCCCTTCCTGCTTGCGATCCCGACCGCCCGGTCCATGCAATGGAGGGCGTTGAGCGGGCCCGCGCCGAGCCTCCCGTCCCACTGCTCCATGTTCCCCTTTTTCCGGAGCCGTTTCGGCGCCGCGCCGGGCTTGACGAGCCCCAGCTCTACGTAGCGGATAAAGCCGGGAAAGCGATTTATGCCGTGGGAAAACACCCCGTCGAAGGTATTGTCCGCGAAGATTTCCGCGAGGGTCGCGGCCCTGTCGGCGGAAAACCCGTATTTCAGGAGGACCTCCGAGAAGGTCAGGTTCATCGTTTCGTAAGTTACTTTCATGCCTGGATTATCGGCTCGAATCGACGCGCCTCGGAGGCCCTCTTGCGAAGGCCTCAATAATCGAGAAGGAGCCGGGAGTTTTTCAGGTATTCCTCCCGCGAGGCGGGCGGGAGGAATTCCATGTACTTGAGCGCGACGGGACCCTTGATCGTATCGATCGCCCCGTTTATCCGCCCGATGACGGCCAGCCCCCAGGGTGTCCTGGGGGCGGCGACGCTTGCGTATATGTATTCAAGGCTTCGCACCCGGGAAAAGGAGAACCTCTCCGGGGCGATTCCGAGGGTTTTGCAGAGGGCGTTCACCTCGTCCTCGTAGGCGAAAAAACCGGTCACCCGATTCGCTTCCATAAGCTTCAGGATCCGGGTGAATTCCCCGGCAAGGCTGGTCACTTCCGTTTTGCGGCCCGGGGGAATGTCTTCAAGTATCGCGTTGATTACGTTACCGTAGGCCCGTCCGCGCACCAGGGCGACTTCGTAATCCCCGTTCCGGGTAAAGGTGGTGCCGTCGATGGCGCCGGGAACGTTGGAGCCGGCGAGTGTTACGAACTTCTGGGGGTTGATAACGGCGTAGGGTTCGCTGTAATACAGGAAGCCCTCCCGCTCCGGAGTCCGTATCGCCGTCGGCCAAAGCCCGTGATACCCCTCCTTCAGTTCCTCCAAAATCCGTATGGCCGGTTTCGTGAGCCGTTCGTGGGGATAGTCGGAAATGGCCTTGTCGAGGAGGTCCATGGCGAGGTCCGCCGCCCCCGTTCCCTTGTCCGGCCCGGAACTGATGACGTAGGGGAAAAGATCGGTCTGGAACCATTGATAGTCCCCGGTCTGGGCGGCGAGAAGAGGGCAGAGGAGCGCGAAAAAGACAATCGAGAATCTTTTCAAGTTACCCTCCGTTAACAATATAAATATGTTATCCCGCGCTTGTCAATTTGAATATCGGCCGGATTACGCGGTCGATAACCTAAATGCGACGGAACCTGAAAACGGCGGCTTCCCGCCCCGGGCCTTGAGAAACCGGCCGGACTAATAGTATCCTCTCGGGATAATGAAGATATTCGCCTTTGAAGTCAGGGAAGACGAGCTTCCTTTCATCGAATCCTCGAAAACGGCCATGGGCGTCGAGGTTACCTGCTCCCGCGATCCCCTTACGGCCGAAAACCTTTCCCTCGCGGCGGGCTATAACGCGGTTTCCATCCTCGGCCACAGCGACGCGCGCGGGGACGTCCTCAGGGGACTCGCGGGCGTAGGCATCCGGTTTCTCTCCACCCGTACCGTCGGGTACAACCATATCGACCTCGCGGCGGCGGCGGAAGCGGGCATCCGGGTCGGCAACTCGGACTACGACCCCCAGGGAGTCGCCGAGTTCACGGTGATGCACATGCTCATGGCCCTCCGCCACTACAAGGCCGCCATGTTCCGGGGCAACGTCAACGATTATTCCCTCGCGGGCCTGAGGGGCCGGGAGCTCCGGACACTCACCGTGGGCGTGTGGGGAAACGGGAACATCGCCTCGGCGGTCATCGACTGCCTGGGCGGCTTCGGCTGCCCGATCCTGGTGCACGGGCGCCGGGAAAACCCCAGGCTCGCCGGCAAGGCGACCCACGTGGACCGCGAGCGTCTCCTTGCCGAAAGCGATATCATAACCCTCCACGTGCCCCTGACCGACGAAACGCGCTTCATGGTCAACCGCGAGACCATCGCGCGCATGAAGGACGGCGTCGTGATCGTCAACACCGCCCGGGGCGCCCTCATGGACCTCGAGGCGCTCATCGAGGGAATCGAGAGCCGGAAGATCAGCGCCCTCGGCCTGGACGTAATCGACCAGGAAGAAGGAATCTTCCATCACGACAAGCGGACCGAAATTATCTCGAACCGCGGGATGGCCTACCTCAGGCAGTTTCCCAACGTGACGATGACCCAGCACATGGCCTTTTACACCGAGCAGGCCGTCGAGAGCATGGTCAGGATAAGCCTCCAAAGCCTCGTCGATTTCCAGGGCACGGGAAAATCGGACCGGGAGATATCGGCGAAGTGAGAAGGCCGGGGTTACGTCGTCGCCGCCCGGCGTAGCCAAACCGGACGCGCGGGCAACCGCGCCCGGCCGGGAATCCCCGTCCCTGCCGCCGTTTACTCGATATCCTGGGAAATGACGCAATACCAGCCGGTGGAGTAGGTTTCGAAACCCGGGG
>QKCE01000043.1 GCA_003245785.1 Spirochaetales bacterium
GTTCCTTGTTCTGTCCTTTTCGCGATTTTCTTTGCGCAAGAAACGTTAAACGCTACGGGAAAATATAAGGTTGGTGATCGGGGACCAGCCGGCGGATATGTCTTTTTCGACAAGGACAACGATAACAACGGGTGGCGATATCTAGAAGCTGCGCCGGCTGGTTGGTACAAATCCGCCGAGAATCCCAAAATTCCTTGGGGTGGATATAAGACGAAGGTTGGCAGAACTTCCCTTGGCTTAGGAACCGGATTGGCCAATGCGAAGGCGATCATAGCGAAATACGGGGATAGGGAGCCGGATGAACGTCAGGCAGTTTACGCGGCCAAGGTGTGCGCCAACTTATCCTGCGGCTGTTATAGAGACTGGTTCCTTCCTTCGCTCGGCGATCTCGAATTAATGTATAAAAATTTGGCCATGCATGGGATCGGCGCCTTTTCGTCCGCCCTGTACTGGAGTTCTTCAGAGGATAGGACCGTGTCCGATTTATGCGCCGTTACGTTTAATTTCAGCAACGGAAAGCAGGATGAAACCAGCAAGGACGGACGCACCAAGGTCTTGCGGCCCGTTCGAGCCTTTTAATCGCGTTAGCCCCGCAGGGCGTGACGGCTAAGCGTTACGCCCTTGGCTTTCCTTTTTGTCGACATCGGAAAATCAAGGGTACGGTCCTATGTCTCCCGAAATTATGGTACTATATCCTATACGAAATATACCTTATCGCGATTATGCTTATCGGAGATAACGATAGGGGGTAATCGGGGGACCCATGAAAACGAAACCGAAAAAAGTGAGCGCGGCCCATAAGAAACTCGCGGAAGAGCTCGTATCCCTCGTCCCGGAGCTCGACGAGGCAGGCCTCGCGTTTCTCGTCGAGCAGGCGCGCGTCCACCTCTATAACATGGAAATCGAGCGCCTCGAAGCCGAACGCCTCGAGCTCGAGGCGAAGCAAAGCGAAGGGGGCGCGAAACCGAAGGCGGGAAAAAAGGCCGCGGCCCCTGCGTCGGGCGCGAAGGGCCATGGCCCGACCGGACGTGCGAATTTCCGTATCGACCGCTCCGGCAGCGGAAGCTCTTACCATCTCATCTCCGGCGGCAACTGGAAAATGTACAACGAGGCCGAGATGATGCAAATCGTGAAAATCGCCACCGGTCCCGGAAGCGTCCGGGAGGTCGCGGTCCGGCTCCACGCCTGGTTTACCAGGGAGCGGCCCGACACCTTCGGCGACCTCGATATCGGCGACGCGCATGATCCCCGCATGGACGAGTTAGTCGGTTTCCTCCGCTCGAAGTTTACGATCAAGACGAAATAGGGCGGGAGCCCAACCGGAGGGAATCCGTACCTCCCCATCGCCGCTTAAATACCCACCGCGCCTCCCGGCCCCCGGACCCCGGCTGTTCGGGCCGGCAATCCAATGTGTAGTAGACTTTCGGGATGGACAGAAAGGACATTGATTCCGTCGCCCGTTTCGATATCGAGAATGACGCACCCTTTTTTTTGGCCGGTTAAGCGGTTGGGGTAGCAAGATCAGTGCCCACCGCCAGACCCATTGCGCGATGAGCCTGCTCCGCGCAGGCGGGCGGGCAAAATTGAAGCCCATGTCCTATAATCAAACATATCGATGCTTATCGATAAGGAGTCCTAATATGCTCGATTTCAGTATTTCCGTCCTGCCCTTCATAGTCGTAGCCCTCGTGAACTTCTTCGCGAGCTGGCTTTGGTTTTCTCCCGTCGCCCCCTGGTTCAAGGCCTGGGTACGGGGAACGGGGGCGCATCCGGGCGCCAAGGAAATGACGGAAGCCGAAAAGAGGGAAATGCCCCTCATCATGCTCGGCGCCCTGGTTTCCACCCTGCTTTTGTCTTACGGCCTGCAGGTTCTCGTGCACAGCGTGGGCGCGGCCGGGTTCTTCGGAGGGCTTCTCGTCGGCGTCGTCGCCTGGGCGGCCTTCGCCGTATCCCTCGGCCTCAATTCCCGCTTCGAGGGCCGCAAGCCCGTCGTCATCGTCATCAACCTCGGCCTGTACCTTCTCGCCTACGCCCTGGCCGGGGGCGTCTTCGCGGTCTGGGGGTAGGGATGATCCGGATACGGGCGCCCGGGAGATAAGGGCGCCCGGGAGATAAGGGCGCCCGGTCGAACGGTTCGGTTACGTCCGCGAACGGCGAACGTCCATCCTCGGAGCCCCCCGGGGCGGGCAAAAAAACGGCGGGTGCGCCCCGCCGCCGGTACTACCGCCGGGATGCCGGATCGATATACGCATTAAAAGGACGAAACTTCTTCCCAGGCGTCGACGACGAAGTCGCTGCCGGTGACGTCGGCGCCCAAGACGTCGTCGAACATGTTGAACGCGATGGCCTGGTACGCGGCGGTGGGCATGTCTTCCAGGCTTTCGGCGTCCGCGAGGGCCGCGAAATCTATCGCTTCGGCGTAGTAGCCGATATACAGCTGGCCGGACATCAGGAAATCGGCGGGTAGCGAGGTGGAATAGGGAATCGCGTAACAGGCCACATCGGTCCCTTCCGGGGTCGTATTAGTCGTTTCGGTCCAATCGGCCGTGTCGGCCAATTCGAGACGGATATCGAAGCTCCCTACGCCCACGGGGTTGCCGTATTCATCGGGCTCGCCGTCGGGATTATAGATATCGTAGAAGATGAAAGGCGTGGAAGTCCCGGTAGCCGCTTTGTAATCCGTACCGTCGGGAAGCGACTTCGGCACGATAAGGGAGCCCGAAACGTCGTATACGGTTTCCACCACG
>QKCE01000044.1 GCA_003245785.1 Spirochaetales bacterium
CACAATCTCATTGATCGCATTATCAAGACAGCATTAACGCTTCAAACATCCCCGCGCTCCGGGCGAAAAGTGCCGGAAATCGGCATGGACGCGATCAGGGAACTGATCATGGGGAATTACAGAATCGTTTACGAACTCAAGGACGATTGCGTCTATATTCTTACGATATTCGAACGTCACCGGCTATTTAAACCCTCCGCTCGCGATTGAGGCATAAAAAAACCGCCCGGCGTAGGCGCGGGCGGCTTTCGTAAGGGATGGGGAAGGATTACTCCTCCTCGTAGCCCTCGGGAATGTCGAGGTTTGTGTAGACGTTCTGGACGTCGTCGTCTTCCTCGAGCTTATCCTGGAGCTTGAGCACCTTGCGGGTGGTCTCGTTATCCAGGGTGCTATAGGTGTCGGGAACCATGGAAATTTCGGCGGAGAGGGACTCGAAACCCTTCGCCTGGAGCGCCTCGAGGACCGCCTCGAAGGCCGCGGGATCGGTGGTCACGGTGATCACGCCGCCCTCGTTCGCCACGTCGTCGGCGCCGGCTTCAAGGCCGACTTCCATGATGGTGTCTTCGTCGGCGGTTTCCGCGTCGTACTCGATAACGCCCTTGCGGTTGAACATGTAGGCGACGGAACCGGTAGCGCCGAGGTTTCCGCCGTTCTTGGAGAACAGGTTGCGGACGTTCGCCGCGGCGCGGTTCTTGTTGTCGGTGAGCACCTCGACCAGGATCGCGACGCCGCCGGGACCGTAGCCTTCATAGAGGAGTTCCTCGAAGGTGGAAGCGCCGAGTTCGCCGGTACCCTTCTTGATCGCGCGCTCGATATTATCCTTCGGCATGTTCGCGGCGCGAGCCTTGAGCATGGCGGTGCGGAGGCGGGGATTAGAGTTCGGATCGCCGCCGCCCATGCGGGCCGCGATGGAAATTTCCTTGATAAACTTGGTAAAGAGCTGTCCGCGCTTGGCGTCGGCGGCTCCCTTAGCGTGTTTGATTGTCGCCCATTTACTATGTCCCGACATCTATAGACTCCTTGTAACTGCGCCGACCTTGGGGTCGACTCGTTGGTTTAATGCCTTACTAAATAAAAATATGCGGATTCAACAAATACTACCGAATAAAAAAAAGCATGTCAAGGCACGAAAAAGTGGCGATTTCCGTGGGGGAAATGCCCTTTTTCGCGCGCCGCATGCTTTTTTGAGCCTCAAAAAGGCCGCATATCAGCCCTCTAATCGGGCTTGTATCAGAATCTGTTTACCTGAACGCCCTTCGCGATCATGGTCATAACCTGATTTTCGTACCAATCCGCGGAATAGGGGAAATGGCTCCGGAGGATCGGGCGTAGGCGGGTGTCGAGGGTGTCCTTGCAAGGCTCGCAAACGTCGTATTCGCGGATCTGAAAATAGTTTTTCCCGACGATCGGGGCGTCGATTTCTTTCTTGCAGATATCACAGTAGAGATTCTTCATCGCTGGCTCCTAAGTACTGTTATGGAATAAATCATATCGCATCGACACTCGTTTGTCGAGCATGTTTTTTCGCCTTGACAGGGGCGCCCCGGGGCGTGCATGCTTGTGCCATGAGCCCAAAAGAACCAACCGGCGCCCTCACCGTCGCCGGCTCCGAGTGGTCTTCCGCGCGACCGATGATAGTGGCCGAAATCGGCACCGGTCACGGCGGGGACAAAGCCAAAGCCTATGAACTGATCGACGCCGCGGCGGAATCCGGCGCGGATTGCGCGAAATTCCAGATCGTCTACGCCGACGAGATCCTCCACCCCGAAACGGGGTTCGTAACCCTGCCCGGCGGTTCCGTTCGCCTCTACGACCGCTTCCGGGAGCTTGAGCTGGACCCTTCGTTCTACGCCGACATGTCCGCCTACTGCGCCAAGCGGGGGATCCTCTTCCTTTGCTCCCCCTTCGGCATCAGGAGCGCCCGGGAATTACGGGCCCTCGCGCCGAGCTTTGCCAAAATAGCCTCCCCCGAGCTTAACCACTTTCCCCTTCTCGCCGAAGTATCGACCTACGGCGTCCCTATGGCGCTATCCTCCGGCGTCTCCCGCCTATCGGACATAGAACGGGCCCTAGAGGCTACCGAAGGCGCCCCGGGGAGGATTCTCCTCCATTGCGTGACGAGCTACCCCGCCCCCGAAGAAGACTACAACCTTCGCGTTCTCGGGAACCTTTCGCGGATCTTCGGCATACCCGTCGGCGTGAGCGACCATTCCCTAGACCCGGTCCTGGTACCCGCCCTGGCCATTACCCAGGGCGCGGCGATGGTCGAAAAGCACATCTGCCTCTCCCGGCTCGACCCGGGCCTCGACGACCCCGTCGCCCTCCCCCCGGACCAATTCGCCCGCATGGTCAAGGCGATCCGCGAAGCCGCCGCGAACCCCGCGCCGGTGCTACAAGGCCTCGCTGACGAGTACGGAGAGGATAAGGTCAACGCGGTATTGGGGAACGGAATCAAGCGGCTCGCCCCGTCGGAACGGGCGAATTACGGAAGGACCAACCGGTCCCTCCATTACGCGAAAAGCCTCGCCCAGGGCCATATCTTGGGCCCTGAGGACGTAAAAATCCTGCGAACGGAAAAAGTGCTTTCCCCCGGCTTGCCGCCGGAGCATCTCGAAACGGTAGTGGGGTGCGCCCTCGCGCGGGCAACGGAAAACGGCGCGGGGCTCGCCTGGGAAGACCTACTTAGTCGACCATCCCCGCGATAAGACGGAGCCCCTCAAGGGTCAGCAGGGGGTCTACCCGGT
>QKCE01000126.1 GCA_003245785.1 Spirochaetales bacterium
GGTCGATATCGAGCATGATGAGCGAGAGGAGCCCGCCTGACCGCCTGAGCCGGGAAAATTCCTGCTCGAACTTCCGGCTGAACGCCCCCCGGTTCGAGAGGGCGGTGAGCGGGTCCGTTTCGCTCGCGATTTGGAGGCGCTCGTTCGCCGCGGTGAGTTCCGCCGTTCTCTCCTGCACCCGCCTTTCGAGAAGCCGTTGCTCTTCCGCCAGCTCCTTGAGCGCCGATCTCCGGGAACGTACGAGTTTCAGGAGCATCAGGATGGAAATGGTTTCGGCGAAAACCAGTACGAGAATTCCCGTGGCCTGAATCGGCCACACCGACCAGGGCGAATCGGGTTTGTTGACGATTACGCTGCCTCCCGGCAGATCCGAGGTTCGGATCCCGAAACGGCCCATGACCTTCCAGTCGAACTCGACGGTCGCCGGGGTGGACATGAGGGGCGGTATCGAGTCAGCCGGGGTACCGGACAGTATTTGAAGGGCCATGTCGGCCGCCGCGGCGCCCTGGTCCCTGCCCCTGATCATGATTCCCCCGAGGGTTCCGCTGCCCAACTGGAATTCCCAAAGGGTGTAGCAGGGAAATTTGCTGAAATTGGCGATCATCGCGACGTTTTCTTCCGGCGAAAGCGCGCGGCCCTCCCCCATGTCGCTGGTCTGCCCCGCCAGGAAAACCGCGGTGGTTTTCGGAAGCAGCGAGAGCCTATCCTTGATCGCCTTGAAGGATTCGTCATTGAGAATCACGACGTTGAAGCCGTTCTTGAACCGGGGGTACACGGTCTTCAGTACCGCCTCGTATATCGCGCGCATGGTTTCGTCCGTGGAAGAGACGACGAACGCGAGGGTGGTGAGGGCGGGTTGGACCCTGACCGCGAGATTCACGAGGGATACGAGGTCGTTCTCCTCGTTCACGCCGGTCACGTCGGACATGCCCGCGAGGGCGTCCGCCGTCAGGTTGTTGTATCCGCAAAAAACGAGGGGTACCCCGGGAAAGAGCGAGGCCCTCCATTCCTTCATGAAGGAAAAGGCCGTATTGTCGGAGGCGACGACGACGTCGGGCTGATAATCCCTGTACTTTATTTTCAACGACTCGGCGATGGTCGGCGCGAGGTCGGCGAAGGCGAAGCGCTTGCTGTCCAGGTATTCGAAGGAGATGTCGATATCCTGACGGCTCCCGTTCACGCGCTCGATGAGTCCGCGCTCGACGTCGTCGCTCCAGGCATACCCCTTATGGTAGGAATTTATGAATAAAATCCTCTTTTGGGTATCGGCGAACGGGCCCGAGGCAAGGATCAACGTCAGGTACAACAGTATGGCGGTTTTTTTGGGCATGCCCATGCTGGCTCCTGCTACAAGGTTAAAGGATGCACCCCGCAGGGTCAAGCGAAGGGCGGAAAGACCCTCGACATTCCCGGAAAAGGGAGATACAATAACGCAAAAGTATAAAAAGTGGTGGGTGCTTGATGACGCAAAAAGAGTCAGACAGCCTGAAAATCGCGGTAATTTCCGAGATTTCCCGCGACCCGGCGTTTGCCGCGGAATGCCACGGCACCGACAGTTTTTCGTCTCTCCTCGGTATCTACGTTAATTCGGACTGCACGGAAACCGCCGCCGCGAGGCATTGGAAATCCATACTCGATCTTCGGGAAATAATGGGCGAGGCGCTGGGACGCCCCGTGAGCCTTCATACGGCGATCGCGGACTATTGCACGCAGTCGGCGCGGCTTCTTTCCTCTCCCTTCCTGGTCGACGCCCCGGTGTTCCGGAACACCCAGCAGCAGGCCATGATCGATCCCCTTACCGGTACCTTCAACCGCCGTTACATGGACATAAGCCTCCGGAAGGAATATCACCGCTGCGAGCGCTGGGGCAAGTCCCTTTCCCTCTGCATCATCGATATCGACAATTTCAAGCGCATAAACGACACCATGGGGCATCCCTTCGGGGACAAGGTTCTCGTGCGCCTTTCCGAGATTCTCCGGGATACCCTTCGGGACGAGGACGTGCTCTGCCGGTTCGGCGGGGAGGAATTCCTCGCCATTCTCCCGGAAACCGACGAACAGGGCGTCCGTACCCTGGCCGGCCGGCTGCGCACGGCGGTAAAGCAGGATCCCTTCCTCGCCCGGCACCACGTCGCCTTTTCCGCCGGGCTTTCCTCCTATCCCGACATCCAGACCGTCGACGGCCTCCTGGCCGCCGCCGACCGGGCGCTCTACCAGGCGAAGTACAACGGGAAAGACCAGGCGGTCCCCGCGACTCCCGAGCGCCGGAAACACGACCGGTTTCCCTACGCGTGGGAACTCTCCGTCGTCGACGAGGGGACCAGCGAGGAAGTCTCCGGGATAACCACCCTGAACGTTTCCCTCGGGGGCGCGCAGTTCACCTGCGATTCCCCCTACGGCGTGGACCGGCCGCTCCAGCTCATGTTCCGGAATTCCGGGACGGGAATGCCGGAGATCAACGCGGAAGCCCATATCAGCTGGGTAAAAAAACTTCACCGCAGCTTTCTCTACGGGGTCCGGTTCGACGAATCGCCCAACCCCCTCCGCCAACGGCTCCTCAACCAGGCGATGACCGTCGAGCGGGCCTGAACCGGGCCCGGGGGATTTTTCGACAAGCGGGTTAAAAACCGCTATACTTAGGCTTAATGACCCCGGAAACGACTCCTTCCCCCCCCGAGGAAGAACCCCCGAAGAAGGCCCCCGCGCGGGCGCTCACGGTAGACCAGTATTACCTCC
>QKCE01000141.1 GCA_003245785.1 Spirochaetales bacterium
TTCGGCCCGGCGGTCGAATACGGCGAGGGCGAATTGCGGGTCGACTCGAAACCGGTCCGGGTATTCGCCGAGCGGGAACCCGGGAACATTCCCTGGGCCGACGCCGGGGTGGACCTGGTTATTGAATCGACCGGGCGCTTTACCGCCCGCGCCGACGCGGAACGGCACTTGGGAAGCAGGGGCGCGAAAAAGGTTATCGTCTCGGCCCCGGCGAAGGGCGACGACCTGACGGTGGTAATGGGCGTGAACGACGGGCTCTACGATCCCGCGAGGCACGCGATACTCAGTAACGGGTCCTGCACCACGAACGCCCTCGCCCCGGTCGCCCTGGTGCTCCACGAGGCATTCGGGATCGAGCACGGCCTCATGAACACGACCCATGCCTACACCAACAGCCAGGTCCTGCACGACGGACCCGAGAAGGATCTCCGCGGCGCCCGGGCCGCGGCCCTGTCCATCGTCCCGTATTCCAGCGGCGCCGCGAAGGCCATCGGCCGGGTCATCCCGGCCCTGGACGGGAAGCTCACCGGTTACTCCCTCCGCGTCCCCGTCCCCGTCGTCTCCATCGTGGACCTGACGGTAACCCTGGGCAGGGACGTGACGGCGGACGAGGTAAACGCCGCGTTCCGGGAGGCTTCCGAGGGCAGTCTCCGGGGAATCCTGGGCTACTCCGGGGAACCCCTGGTCTCGTCGGACTACAGGGGGGATCCGCGTTCCTCCGTCGTCGACGCCCTTTCTACCCTGGTAATCGGCGGCAGGATGGCGAAGGTGCTTTCCTGGTACGACAACGAGTGGGGCTTTTCGAACCGGCTCGTCGATCTCGCCGCATTGATCGAGCGGAAGGGGCTGTAACCGCGCGTCGGGCAGGGGCGGCGCCGGGTTCCGGTTGGGCCGGGCGAACCCATTCCCTCGAAATGCCTGGAAAATACGCCCGTTTCGAAGTACACTTTTCTTCGACCGCGAACGCGCGGCCATGCCGTCGTCCTACGGAAACGCGAAACTTTCGATTTCCGCGCGATATACGGGCATTCGGTTACGGAAAAGGGGGAAAATCATGAAGAAAATCGCGTTGGCCCTCGCGCTCGCGGCTTTTGGCGCCGCGTTCTGCGCGGCTCAGTCCGTCTCCTTCGGCCTCGGGGACTCGGGGCTTGAAGTGAGCCTGAACGAGATTACCGTGTCCGCCAAGGCGGACAAGGCTGCGTTCGTCGCGGACGTGAACCTTACGTGGGGCCTGACCGGTGCCCAGGTGGACGCTTCGCTGAAGCTGGGGCTCCAGCCCGGCGAGATTTATCTCGCGGCTTCCCTCGCGAAATTGTCCCATACCCCGTACGAGACGGTCGTGGCCGAATACCGGAAGAACAAGGCCCAGGGCTGGGGCGCCGTGGCGAAAAAGCTCGGGATCAAGCCGGGCTCGAAGGAATTCAAGTCGCTCAAGGACGGCGCGTCAAAATCCGCCGCCAAGGGAAAGGGTAAGAAAAAGTGACCTAGTCTTCCGGGCCGGAACCCGGCTCGGATGCGACGCGGCGTTACTGCCTGCGCGGGTACGGTCCTTGTCAAAAAACCTATTAAAACGATCGTATAACTTTGACAACCATTCTTTCGGAACGTATCTTTAAGGCGTGCGAAGGAGGGCCTATGGAACGCTTTTCGATTGCGGAAACCACCCGCGCGGAGCGGGAAGAAATCATTCGCCGGTCCCTGTCCTGCGGCGGCGGGGGTTGCGAGAATTGCTCGGCCTGCGGCGTCCTCGGCGGCGGCGATCCCTGGGACATGTTTCAGCCCTACATCGAGGGAAAAATGGAAATCGCCGAGATTAACCGGGCGTACAACGCGCGGTATCTCCACGGGAGATAAGGCGCATTTTCCCCGTTTTCGCCATTGACTTCCGCCGGGGAATCGCAGATTCTTTCCGGTGAATATGAACGAATTCCATTCTTCCAGGCGCGGGCCCGGGAAACCGGACCACGCGACGAGCTCGAATTTGACCGTTTTTTTCCGGGCCCGCTTCATTGCCGTCGCGGCCACCCTCCTTCTGATAACGGCGATGGTCGCCCTCTCGATCGCCCTGACCGGCGTCAACGAGGACCGCCATAACCGAATCCTCAATTCCCTCGGCCGGCAGCGCATGCTTACGCAGATGATCGCCAAGGACGCCAACCGCGTTTCCACCCTGATCGACGCCATCGGTTCGGGGGACCGCCTCCAGGAAGTTTCCGTGCTCGCCGCGAAGCTGGAGGAAACCAGGGCAGACCTGCGCGCGGCGGCCCTGGCCTATAACGCGAAACTCGACGCCATATCGGCCGGGTACGTCCCCTTCGACGACGTTTCGGGGCAGGGCTCCATCGAGCTCTTCGATCTCGACGATCCCGGCTTCGCGAAAACCATGGGGGAAATTCGCGCGCTTTGGGGTCGGTTTTACCCGTCTGCGGAAGCAGTGGCCTCCCGGGACTCGAAGGATACCGAATTCCGGGAAGCCCTGATCTTCGTGAACGAGAACAATATCGCCCTCCTCGACCTCTCGGACCGGCTGACTTCCATCGCCCTGGATCGTTTTTCCCGCGACAGCGGGCGCACCGAGCTCCTTTTCGGCGCCTTGATCGCCGGTTTCATAGTCCTTTCGGGGTGGCTCCTCTACGGAACATACGTCTTCCTCATCGAGCCCTATACGGTGTTTTACCGCGGCATCAGGACCATGGGCGCCTTCGACGGTAGCGGTCCCCCCGCTCCCCGCTCCCGGTATTCAGCCCTCACGAAGGAGGTATCGAAAGCCTTCGACATGCTACGGGATCTCGTAAGCCTCGTGGGCACGATCAGCCAGGGATCTTCCTTTTCCCAAACCCTTTCGCTCATCTTCAAGACCTTCCGGTCTTACGTCCCCTACGAATACATCGGCGTGGCCACTTTCGTCGGCTACCGGGGCACCCGGCTGGTCGCTTCCTGGGGGGAATCGGACGGCTCCTTCCCCGGCCTGCCGGAGCGGCTCAAGGACAGGGCTTACGATATCGGGATCACGACCCTCGGCCCGATCCTGGAATCCGGGCACCCCCGGATCATAAACGATCTCGAGGCCTATGCCGCGGGGCGGCCTCCCAGGGAGTATACGGAAATACTGCTCGAGGCGGGAATCCGCTCCTCGATAACCCTCCCCTTGACCGTGAACGGCAAGGCCCTGGGCTTTCTCTTCTTTTCCAGCCGGGTGAAGGAAGCCTACAACGACCTCCACGTGGGCTTCCTGCGGAATATCCGCAACGCGATCGGCCTCGCCTTCGAGAAGGACATCTTCGTCGACGAGCTCGTGTACGGAAGCACCCTGGCCCTCGCGAAAATGGCGGAGGCGCGGGACGAGGACACGGCGGACCACCTTGACCGGATGCGGGAATACACGGTCCTCCTGGCGAAGCTCCTGGTCGCCGACGGCGCGCGCTGCGCGGCCGTCGACGGGGAGTTCCTCCACGAGATCGAGCGGTTCAGTCCCATGCACGATATCGGGAAGGTGGGCATCCGGGACGGCGTGCTCCTGAAGCCCGCCAAGCTCGATCCCGCCGAATGGGAGCACATGAAGACCCATACGACCTACGGCGCGGACGTCCTCAGGGAGGCGGAAAACAACGTTTCCCGGGGAGGGAAGACCCTGTTCGGCATGGGCATCCGCATCGCCGAGGGACATCACGAGCGGTGGGACGGTTCAGGTTACCCCAAGGGGCTGTCGGGGGAGGCGATTCCCCTGGAGGCCAGGATCGTGTCCGTCGCCGACGTGCTGGACGCGCTGACGACCCGAAGGCCCTACAAAGAGCCTTTCGGCTTCGAGGAATCCGTGGGTATCATGCGCGAGGGCGCGGGTAGCCACTTCGACCCGGAAATATTCAGGGTTTTCGAGGAAAACGTCGACTCCTTCCGGGCAATGTTCGAGGAATTCCGCCTGGCCACGCCGGAAACGTTTTAGGGCCGCTCGGGGTTCGCGCCGGCGTCGACGCCGAGCCGAAACTCGCGTTCCTCCCCCGGGCGCAACCCCGTCGAGGTTCCCGAATCCAAGTCAAAGGAGTCAAAAAGGAATAAGGTTTCCCCATCGGCCCCGGTCATTTTGACGGACCCCGAGGCGAGGGACGCGTTTCCCGCGATCGCTCCCGCCCCGTCGAAGGCAAAGGGATCTGCGTACCTGAGCGAGAAAGCCCGGGTATCCGCCCCGAATCTCCCGACTGCCGCCACTTTTTTTTCCCGAACCCGAAAAGGTCGTTCTCGACAAGCGCGGCGCCCAGGGTAAAATCCCCGTCCTTGATCCCTCCAAGGGGAACGGCCACGAGGGTATCCCTCTCCCCGAAGACGGTCTTCCCGATCGCGCCCGCGCCGTCCCCCGTTACTTCCCAATCCACCCCGACCGCCGAGAACAGGCCTGTGGCCCGCAGGGCGGCGACGACCGGCTCGGCGCTCGGGGGAAGGGGAGAAAGCGACAGGAGGGCGGTAAGCGCAAGGGACATTCGGTTCGGCATGGAAAACTCCTTGGATTGATTCCCGGGGCGCGGAAGGCCGCCGGCGCAAAGACTCGACGTGATTCATGTATCCCCGACCGCCGCGAAGGGGCAACCCGTTTTGGCGGGAGTTCAGGAAAAGTTCAAGTTTCCGTCATCCCCCGTTCAAGGGCGTCGCGTCCCGAAAGGGTATCTTTTACCCATCACCCTTGAGGAGACGATGTATGTCGGATAAACGCGCCCTTGCGGCGTTCTGGAAAAGCGCAGCGGTCGGGGCGATCGCCCTCGCGGCGGCCGCGATATGGACGGTGAAGCACGCGGGCACCGAGGCGCAGGCGGTCGCGATGGCCTTGCCCGTCAGGACGGAAACCCCCGAGCGGGCAAACCTGGAAAAAACCCTCCGGCTGAACAGCTGGATCGACGCGGACGGAACCGTAACGATTGTCCCCAAGGTATCGGGTACCCTCGTATCCCTCGAGGCCGAAGTGGGCCAATCGGTCCTGGCGGGGCAAACCCTCGCCCTGGTCGACCCGGAACCCTATCGCCTCGCCCTTGAACAGGCCCGGATCGCCCGGGAGGCGGCGCGTAACGAATTCGAACGGGCCTCGAAACTGGCGGAGTCCGGTTCGGTAAGCCGACAGGCCCTCGATCAGGCCACGTCCCAAAAGGAGGCCGCCGAGGCCCAATACGACGTGGCAAACCTCAATTTCGGGAATACGCGGGTAAAGGCGCCGGTTTCGGGAAAGATCGTCCAGCGCACGGCAAGCGAGGGCTCCCTCGTGTCTCCCTCGGTGCCCATCCTGACCATGACCTCGGCCGGGGAACCCCTGGTGGTCGCCCGGGTGCCCGAGCAGTACGCCCGGCCCTTCGTGGAGGGGCTGGTGACCGCCGGCACGGTCTCGGTGCCCTCGGCCGGGATCGACGGGGTCAGCGCCGCCATCCGCCATATCGCCCCTTACGTCAGGAGCGACAGCCGCACGTTCGAGGTGACCTGCGCCCTTGGCGGCGATACCCGTTCCCTCCTTCCGGGCATGTACGTCCGGGTAACCTTCGTCCTCGACGCCCGCATGAACGCGCTTACCCTCCCGGTTTCTGCCCTCTCGGGCGAATCGACCCTCTGGATTCTCGATCGCGCCACCATGACCGGCCGGCCGGTCGACGCGAGAACGCCGTTTTCCGACGGTACTCGCTTCGAGGTTCCCGCCGAATACGCCGACGCCGAGTTCATCGTCGAGGGTCAGCATTTCCTCCGGGAGGGGACGAAAGTGCGCGTCCTCGGCGAGCCGGGCGTAACCGTGGAGGGGAACTGACGATGAAGATCAGCGATTACGCCGTGGACCACCCGGTCCCGGTCACTATACTCGTCGCCGTCGTCGCCCTTTTCGGCGTCATGGCGGTCTCGTCCCTGACCCAGGCGCTCTTCCCGGACTTCAACAAGCCCACGGTCAACGTGTCGGTCGCCTATCCCGGCGTTTCGCCGGAGGAAATCGAGCGACAGGTTACCTCGGTGGTCGAGGAGGAACTTTCCAAGCTTTCGGACGTGAAGAAGATATCCTCGCGCTCCCTGCCGTCCCGTTCCGTGGTCAACGTCGAGTTCGACTGGTCCGTGAACGTGGACGACAAGCTCGTCGATATCCGCGAGCGCCTGAACGCGGTCCAATCGAAGCTTCCCGACGGGGTTTCCGGCTCGCCGGTCATCCGCAAGATGAATCCCAGCGAGATGCCCGTGCTGACCGTCGGCGTGGAAAACGTCTCGGACCGGGTAGCCGCGGCGCGTTACGCGGAGGAATCGGTGATTCCCCGGCTCGCCACGATTCCAGGGGTTTCGTCGGTGGACCTGGTGGGAGGGCCCGAGCGGGAGCTCGCGATCGTCCTGGACCTCGCCCGGCTCAACGCCCGGGGCGTCACGCCCCTCGAGGTGGCCCAGGCCGTCTCGGCGTCGAACGTGGAAATTCCCGCGGGGAACGCGCGGCTCGGGAACACGACGGTTAACGTAACGAGCGTCGGCTCCTTCTCGACCCCGGAACAGGCGGGCGGCGTCGCCGTCGCCCTGAAGGGCGGGGTCGCGGTGCGGGTGGCCGACGTGGCCGACGTGAGCCTCCGCGAGGCCGACCCGGACCGGTACGTGATCGTGAACGGGGAGCGGGCCCTCCTGGTGGACGTGCTCGCCCAGAGCGGGGCGGATACGGTGAAGGTGATTAAGGAGGCGAAAAGGCGGCTCGCCGCCCTCGAGGCGGAGGGGGATTCGCCCCTCGCGTACGCGTATTACCGCGACCAGTCCGTGAGCATCGAGGCGTCGATCGAGTCCGTGCGGGATTCCGCCCTCCTCGGCGGCGCGCTCGCGGTGCTCGTCCTTTACCTCTTCCTCGGGAATATCGGGCCGACGCTGATCATCGCCGTCTCGATCCCGTTCACGGTACTCGTGACCTTCATCGCCCTTTACGTCAACGGCCATACCCTGAATACCATGACCCTCGGGGGGCTTACCGTCGCGATCGGCATGATCGTGGACGCCTCGATCGTCATGCTGGAAGGCACGTGGCGCCGGGCCTCCTCGGGGCTCGACGGTAAAAACGCGGCCCGGCAGGCGGGAAGCGAGATGGGCGGCGCGATCGTCGCCTCGACCCTCACGAGCGTGGTGGTGTTCGCTCCCCTGGTCTTCGTGTCGGGCATCGCGGGCATCGTGCTGCGGGACGTCGCCCTTACGATCATTTACGCCCTCGCGGGAAGCGTCGCGTCGGCGGTTTTCATCGTGCCCTTCCTCTCCGCCCTGGTCCTCGGGCGAAAGGGCGCGAAGCCGCCGGTCGCCGAGGGCTCGGCGGAATTCGCCGCCCGACGCGGGCCCGTCGGGGCCGTCCAGCGGGGCATCGCGGCCCTCGAGGGAGCGTACGCCCGGGGTCTCGACCGCGCCCTCGGGGAGGCCCCCTTCCTCATCGGCGCGGGCATCGCGGTACTGGTCCTTTCCGTGAGCCTCTTGGGCGTGGTGGGCTTCGAGTTCATGCCCGATTCGGATACCCGGGAAATCATCGTGGACTTGGACGTCCCCGACGGCTTTCCCCTGGAAACTACCCTTGAAGCGGCCAAGAGGGCCGACGCCCTCATCGCCAAGGTCGCGCCCGAGGCGGATCGGAGGGTTTTTTACGTCGGCCAGAGCGCCGCGATGGGCGCTTCCCCGAGCGTCGCGAGCCACGCCTACGGCTTTCTCACCCTTACGGAAAAGGGAAGGAGCTCCTTTGAGCTCATACCGGTTATCCGCTCCGAAATAGAGGGCAACCTGCCCGACGTGAAGGCGAGCGTGAGGAACGGCGGAAACAGCGAGAAGACCGCCATGGCGATGGGCGGCGCCGGTTTCCGCCTGGACGTGTCCGGTCCCGACATAGATTCCGTCATGGCGAGCGCGAAGGAGATCGCGGCGATCCTCCGGGAAGATCCCGAGGTGGAGTCCGCCGATATTTCCGTCGCCGACGATATCCTCAAGCTGACCGACCGGGTGGACCTGGACCTTGCCGGTTCCCTCGCCGTCGCTCCCTCGGACGCGGCGCAAACCGAGCGCGTAGTGTTCAACGGCGCCGAGGCGGGCGAATACGGCGATGCGGGCACGAAGGTACCGGTGGTGGTCCGCGCCGATTACGGCGCCGGCGTGACCGACGACCTTTTCCATTCCATCCCGGTGCGTTCCCGCTCCGGCAAGATCGTATCCCTCGCCGCCTTCTCGACCGCGGAGCGCGAGCGGGGCGTTTCGGAGATCCCCCGAACCGACAAGGCGCCGACCGTGCAGGTCATCGGGACGCTCGCGGGAAAAAGCTTCCGGGGCGTGCAGGAGCGGACGACCGCGAAACTGGGCCGCCTCGACTTTCCTTCGGGCGTCTCCTGGAAGGTCGGCGGCTCGGCGTCCGAGACGGCCTCTTCCTTCCTCTCCCTGGCCATTGCCCTCGCCATCGGCATTCTCCTGGTGTACGCGGTGATGGCCATCCAGTTCGAGCGGTACCGTCAGCCATTCATCGTGCTTTCCGCCATACCCTTCACCCTGATCGGCGTGACCCTGGCGCTGATCCTTTTCGGGTCGAGCCTTTCGATCATCGCGATCCTCGGGCTCATCGCCCTTGCCGGCGTGGCGGTGAACAACGCGATCATCATGATAGACTACACGAACCTGCTGCGCGGCCGGGACGGCGTCCCCCTCCGGGAGGCGGTGGTTCGGGGCGCCTCGAGCAGGCTCAGGCCCATCCTCATGACGACCTTGACCACGGTGCTCGGCGTGCTGCCCCTCGCCTTCGCGACGGGAGGGGCGTCGACCATGGCGGTGCTCGGCCAGGTGCTCCTCTTCGGCCTATCCACCTCGACCCTGATAACGTTCTTCATCACCCCGAGCCTGTATTGGCTTACCGAGTCGCGCATCGAGGGGAAATCCGCGGGAGAAGGGGCGAATCCCGCGTCCCCCGGGAAGGATAGCCGGTGCGCGGCAGTTCCGGACGCGCAAGACCGGGTCGCGGACGGCGGCCGCCGGAAGCACGAAACCGATACGGAGGTTCTCTCGTGAATCGATACGACCCGCGCCTCGCCGCCCTTGCCGCGGCATTCGCCCTCTCTGCCCTTTCCTTGGCCGCCGGGGAGCCCCTGACCCCCGCGAGGCTCGCCGAGCTGACGAGACTCAACAATCCTTCGGTGGTTTCTGCGCGTTTCGCGGAACGGGAAGCCGAGGGCCGCCTTCTCGCCGCCCGGGGAACCGGGCTGCCCACGGTCTCCCTCGACGCGCGCTCGTCCTGGATAGCCAACCCCGCGGGAGCGGTTACGTTCCCCGCCGGATCCTTCGGGAGCCTGCCCGTGCCGTCCCCGACGTCGCCCACTCTCCTTCCTTCAACGGACGTGACGCTGGCGGACGCCCAGGATCCCCTCTATTATTCCGCGGCCTTCTCGGTCGATCAGGCCCTGTGGACTTGGGGCAAGGTTTCGGCCGCGGTAGAGACCCGGGAGAAAGAGAGGCTTCTCGCCGCCTCCGACGCGGACCGCTCGGAAGCGGCTGCGCTCGCGGACCTCTACCGGTCCCTCTATGCCCTGGCCTACCAACGGGAAGCCCTCGCCATCGTGCGGGATCAATCCTCCCTATCCTCCCGAATGCTCGCTTCCGTCGCCTCCTCCCGCGCGGCGGGGACCGTCACGGACCTCGATTACGCGGAAGCGGCGCTCAACGCCGAGCGGATATCCCGATCCCTCGCCTCCCTTGGGGATTCGACGGCAAAAATCGAGCGGTCCATCCTGCTCTCCGCCGGTCTCGACCCCTCGGGACGGGGGCCGGACGGGCCGCGCGAGATATCCGTGGAAGGGCTGCCCGATTATCCATCCGTGCGCGGCAGGGACGCCGCCGATTGGGCGGCGCGGGCGCGCTCGGTTAACCTGGACCTCGCGTACGCGCGACGGGGAGCCGACGTACGGGCTTCCGCCGCCGATCTCGCCCGTCGCAAGGCCGCGGGAAAGCCCGACGTGGGACTGAACCTTCGCGCAGGGTGGAACGGCTCCCGCCTGCCCGGCGAGGACGACTGGTCCGACAAGGGCGACTGGTTCGCCACCGTTACCGTCGCCCTGAAGGGAAACCTGCTCGATTTCGGCGCGAGCGCCGGGAATGCGGGCGAGGCGGAGGCAGCGGCCGCCCGGGCCGTCGCCGACCTGGGCGCCGCGGAGAAGCGGGTCGACGCCGCGGTGGGAAGTTCCCTCGAAGGCCTGAAAACCCTCAGGGCCGAGGCGGACTACCGCGCCCGCCTCGCCTCGTTCCGGGGGGCGAAGGTGGCCGACGCGGAAGCGCGCCGGGTCGCCGGGGCCGGTTCCGAGCTGTCGGTCCTGCAGGCCCAGAGCGATTGGCTTTCGTCGGTACTGGACGCCGCGGG
>QKCE01000066.1 GCA_003245785.1 Spirochaetales bacterium
GGTAATTATTCGGGCGGCGATGCCGGCCGCCACGAAGAGGAGCGTGACCAGCGCCGGGATTAACAGAAGGGAAAAGGCGCGGCGGGGCGCGAACACTTCCGTCCCCGCTTTATCGTTCGTTTCGGTCATGCCTTAACTGTCGCGCATTCGGGCCCCGTTTTTCAAATCGCCCGGGGCTTCCGGCGAAAAAAAGGGATATTCGGCTCGGGACCCGGGATTCTTCTTCCGCCCCGAGTTCGCGTCGGCCGGCCATAACTGGCCGCCGGCTGCGGCGAGGGATAGGTCAGGACCGAAGGTCATGACCTCGCCACTCGAGGGACTTTCTGCCTCGGCCTTACCCGGGCGTCTACCTACCGGTCGGTAGATCTGATTGCCGTCTACCTACCGGTCGGTAGATTTAACCATCGTCTACCTACCGGTCGGTAGATCCTCGACGGCCTTCCTCTTTCGCTCGGGAAGGATTTTGTCGAGCAGTATGCCCAGGGTAAGGAGGACCGTGCCGAGGACGAAGCGGAGGTTCGCGGGGTTTCCGAAGGCGACGATGCCGCCGACGATGGTGACGGGGATTTTCCCGAAGGTATGGACGCTGCCCGAGGTGGCGTCGATTTTCGCGAGGCCCATGGTGACCAATACCTGGGCGAAGTAGGCGCCGAGTCCGGCGACGAGGAGGAGGGCTGCGGAGGGGAGGGTGACCTTGGCGGTTTCGGGGACCGAGAAGGCGGTGAGGGCCATGCCGACCAGGCAGACCGCGAGGTAGATGACGATGGGGTGCTCGGTACGGGTCGCCCGTTTGTTGAAGTGGTAGGAGACGCCCCCGAGGACGCCGCTCGCCATGCCGACGACGTCACCGAGGAGGGAAGGCGCGCTGCCGTCGGCGAGCACGAAGGCCACCCCGACGAAGGCGAGGAAGATTCCCGCGACGGTGATCGGCCGGACCTTTTCCCGCAGTACGAAGACCGAGATGATCGCGACGAAGATCGGGAAGGTGTTGTTGAGGAGGCTCGCGCGGCCCGCGGAACCGAGGCCGATGGAAATGTAATAGAGGATCATGGCAAGGGAGCCGAAAAAGCCGCGGCCGAGCCAGGGCTTGAACCGGTGAATCCTGAAGGGTTTCCCGAGGGCGGCGAGGTGGGCGAACCCGAAGGCCGCGCCCACGGCGAAGCGGACGAAGGAGGTGTAGTAGCCGCTGAACCTTCCCGCGAGGGCGGAGATGAAGAGCGCGGTGGCCGCGAAGAAGAGGTTCGAGAGGTGGATGTAAAACAGCGCCGAGGCGGTTTCGTTTTTCGGGGCTTTCATCGGTCGTGGGCCTCCTTGGCGGGTTCGCCGAGGCTTTCGAGGATGGGCCTGATCGTTTTGGCCCGCTTCGCCTCGGTGACGACCTTCAGCACGTCCCCCGAGTGGAGCGGGCAGTCCTGTCCGACGTAGAGCTCGCTTTCGCCCCGCTCGATCGCGATGGGGGTACACGAGTCGGGGAGGAGTTCCTGCCATTCGAGGAAGTTGGCGAGGACGGACCCTTCGAGCACCGGCACGTGGACTATTTCCGGGCCCGTTTCCTCGGAGGGCATGTCGCCGGGCGCGAAGCCCTCGAGGAGGGAGTCGTAGATCGGCTTCGTGTGCATCATGGACGCGACGATGGTCGCAACGACCGAGACGAAGATGAAGGCGGGGAAGTGGGAGAAGCTGCCCGCCATTTCGGTGATCAGCACCGCGCCCGTGATCGGGGCGCGCACCACCGCGGTGAAGAACGCGACCATCCCGATGAGGAGGTAATTATTGAGGTAGTCCGGGGAAAAGCCGAGGAGCGGCAGGGCTTTCATGCACAGGGCGCCGAGCAGTGCGCCGAGGGACAGCATGGGAAGGAAAATGCCGCCCGGCGCGCCGGAGGCGTAAGCCACGAGGGTAAAGAGGAATTTGGCCGCGAGGAGGGCGAATACGGCGAGGGCGGAGTAGCCGGCGATATTGTCGGAGTTGATGAGCTCGTTCCCGCCCCCGGCTATCTGGGGGAGGACGATGCAGACGACCGCGCCGAGGAGGAACGCCGAGGCGAGCCTCGGGAATTCGTTGGGCACGAGGCGCCTGTATTCCTTTTGGAACCTGAGGAGGCCGAAGTTGAAGAGGCTCCCGGCGAAGCCCGCGGCGATGCCGATGATCAGGACGCTGGAGAAGTACGAGTGGAGGGGCAGCACGTTCGCGAGCCCGATGGAGAATACCGGGGAATCGCCGGCGCAGATCCACATTATCGCGTTCGCGCAGAACGAGGCGATGAGGGAGCTCGTGAGCATCAGGGGCGATATGTTCCGGTGCAGTTCCTCGACGCAGAAGAGGACGCCCGCCAGGGGGGCGTTGAAAGCCGCGGAGATGCCCGCGGCGGCGCCCGCCGTAACGAGGTAGCGCTTGTAGCGCTTTCCCGCGGCGATGTCGCTCACGGCGACCCCGACGAGGGAGCCGAGCTGGATCGAGGGCCCTTCCCGGCCGAGGGAAAGGCCGGCCCCGAGGGCGAGGGAGCCGCCGGCGAACTTGAGGGGCAGTTCCTTCATCCAGTCGAAGGGGACGCGGCGCATCAGGTACGCCTTGACCTGGGGGATTCCCGAGCCCCTGATGAGGGGGGACGTCCGGGTCATGAGCGCGGTGGCGAGGCCCGCGAGAAGGGCGAGGGCGATCCAGAGGAAGAAGCCCGAGAAGCTCGAGGTGACGCGGTCCATGAAATGGGCCCGGGAGGTCTCGAGGAAGGAGATGGCCGAGCGGTAGGCGACGATGGCCAGTCCCGCCACCGTGCCCACGATGGCGCTGGATACGAAAATTCGGGCCCTCATGTCGCCCGATATCCTGCCGAACGATTCTCTGTAGTCTCTCACCGCGCGTTCCTTGACGAAGCGTCCCATGCCCGGAACGCGGACTTCGGGGCCTCTTTCTCAGCGGGGTCTCTTGTCTGTCATGGATTCCGGTAAGGGGGCGAATGGGAAAGCCGCGACGACGAGGCCGCGGCTTCCCTTTTGGAGGTTAATGCGAGGGCGGGTTATTTTCCCCCGCCGAACAATTTCCTGAAGAAGCCGGTCACCCCGCCTTTCTGGGCGTTTTTCCCGGACTGCTGCGCGGGAGCGGGCTTTGCGCCGCGGGTTTGCGCGCTCTTGTTACCGGCGGGACCGCGGTTGGCCCCGGCTTTGTTGCCCCTGGGCGCGTTGTCCCGGGGAGCGCCGCCGCGGGGGGCGTTTCCGGGTTTTCCGCCTTGGCGGGCGGGCCGCCTGTCGCCTTCGGCCCGGTTGCCCGATTGGCCTTGCGCGGCCGGGGAGGAACCCTGTCCGCCGCGATTGTTGCCGCCGCGGCCCTGTCCGCCACGGCCTTGGCCCGCGGATCCCTGCCTGTCGTCTCCCCGGCGCTGGCCGTCCCGGGGTCCCTTCCGTCCGGAATTCCCGTTCCTGCCGGAAGCGCCGCCCGCGGCCTTGTCGGCCGCGGCTTCGCCGCCCTCGGCGCTGTATTTCGTCTTGTAGTAGGCCATCCGCTCGTCGAAGCTGAGCTTCGCGAGGTCGCGATCGGCCCTATCCTGGGCGTCTCGGGGACCGCGGGCTTCCCTGGACCGGTCGTCCCTGGGGCCTTGGCGGTTCCCCTCGGGGAAGCGGTTTCCGCGACCCTCGCGGCGTTCGCCGCCCTCGCGGGGACGGTCGTCCCGGGGACCGCGTCCCCGTCCGTCCGCGGGTCTGCCGTCGGAAGGCCTTTCGCCTCTCGGGGCGCCGGTGCGCGGGCCGGAGGGGCGGGGACCGCCGGAACGGCCCCTGCCGCCGGAACGCGGGCCGGAAGAGCGGCCCCGGCGGTCTCGGCCGTAATCGTCGTCGTCGTAATCGCTGTCGTAGCGGTCGGTGCGGATGTACTTGCCCGCGCTCTTGTCCGCCACGAAGTCCTCGTCGGCGGGCACTCCCGAGGGGATTTTCATCTCGCAGTATTTCTCGATCGCGGGAAGGTTGTACACGTCCTGCTCGGAGCAGAAGGAGTAGGCCTTGCCGGACTTGCCGGCCCGGGCGGTGCGGCCGATACGGTGCACGTAGTTCTCGGCCTCGTTCGGGAGATCGTAGTTGATGACCATCTCGAGGTCGTCCACGTCGATGCCGCGGGCGGCCACGTCGGTGGCCACGAGGCAGCGGAGCGAACCGGACTTGAAGGAGTCGATGACCTGGAGCCTCTTGGATTGGGGCAGGTCGCCGATGATGAATTCGCTCTCGATGCCGTTCATCTTGAGTCGCTTGGACACCACCTCGCTCATGCGCTTCGTGTTGCAGAACACGATGAGGCTCTTGGGGTTGTGGCCCGCCACGAGGCCGAGGAGCAGCTTCATCTTCTCGTCGCTCGAGACGTGGTAGAGCATCTGGTCGATCATGTCGACGGTGACGTTCTCCGCCTCGATGGTGATTTCCTTCGCCTCGATGGTGTATTCCCAGGCGAGGTTCTTCACCCAGTTGTTGAGGGTCGCGCTGAAGAGCATGGTCTGCCTGTCTTCGGCCTTGGGGAGCACCTTGATGAGGGTGCGGAGGTCGGGATAGAAGCCCATGTCGAACATGCGGTCCGCCTCGTCGATCACGAGGAAGGCCACGTTGGAAAGGTCCATCGCGCGCTGTTCCTGGAGGTCGATCACCCGCCCCGGGGTACCGATGAGGACGTCGACGCCAGACTTGAGGAGGTCAAGCTGGTGGCCGTAGCCGACGCCGCCGTAAAAGCTCGCGGACTTGAGTTTCATGCACGCGCCGAGCATGCGGGCCTCTTCCTCGACCTGAACGGCGAGTTCGCGGGTGGGAACCATGATGAGCGCTTTTTTGCCGGAGAGGGCGGGATCGCTGACGAGCCGCTGAAGGATGGTGACGAGATAGGCGGCCGTTTTTCCGGTCCCGGTCTGGGACTGAACGTAAAGGTCGGCCCCTTCGAGGCCGTTCTGGAGTACCTGTTCCTGGACAGGCATGCAGGTAATGTAGCCTGCTTCGGCGAGACCCTCTTGGAGCCCGCCGTCGAGTGGAAAATCGGTAAATTTCATTGGTTTCGAATATACCATAAATGAAAACGCGTGAATAGAAGTCAAGCCCGCCTCGCGGGGACGCGGACGGGCTTGAAATCGCGGGATTCCGACGGATATGCGCGTGGCGGGCCGCGGTCGGGAACCCGGGTCGGCCAAGGTCGATAACCCGGGTTGGCCCGCGCGCCGGCCGCTGTCGGCGTATCGAATGGCCGCTCAGGGGCATGGCCGGACCGTGCCGCGCGCGCAACGCCGGTCGGCCCGACTATTAGCCTTTCACCGCCCCGGCGGTCAGGCCCTTTATGAACTGCTTGCTCATGAGTAGGTACAGGACGATGACCGGGATAGCCGAGAGGGTGAGCACGGCGAGAATTTTCGACCAGTCGGTAATGTACTGGCCGAAGAGCCGGGTCACGCCGAGGAGCAGGGTTTTCGAGCGGTCGTCGGTAATCAAGATGAGGGGAAACCAGAGGTCGTTCCAGAAGGGCACCAGGTTGTAAATCCCGACCGTCGCGAGGGCGGGCTTCAGCATGGGCACGATGATCTGCCCGTAGAT
Source organism: Spirochaetales bacterium (assembly GCA_003245785.1). Lineage (GTDB taxonomy): Bacteria > Spirochaetota > Spirochaetia > Treponematales > Treponemataceae > Teretinema. Next base: position 5,553 of record QKCE01000066.1, read on the forward strand.
CCTGAAGCGTCCCGCGCCGTCGATGATCGACGCCTCGGTAAGGTCGTAGGGAATGCTCGAGATGAACTCGGTCAGCACGAATACCGCGATGGGAAGGCCCATGGCAACGTATATCGGGTAGAGGCCGAGGATGGAATTGAGCAACCCCATCGCCTTGATCATCTCGAGGAGCTTGATGCTGCCGATCTTGATCGGGAGCATCATGCCGGCGATGAAGAAGAGGTAGAAGAAGCGGGTTACCCGGTTCCGGTGGTTCACGATCGCGTAGGCCGCGAGGGAACCGAAAAACACCACGAGGGCGATGGAGCCCACGGTGACCAGGAGGCTGTTCTTGAAGTAGACGAAGAAGTCGCTTTCCCTCAGGACCGAGGCGTAACTGTCGAAATTCCATCTCTTCGGGAGGCCGAAGGGATCCTTGTAAATATCGAGCTTGAATTTGAGGGAGTTCACGAGCATGGTCCAAAGCGGGAACAGGACGACGAGCCCCCAAAGCGAAAGCGTAACGTGGGACGCGATATGCCGGTTTTGCCGGCGAAGCGACGGTTCGCGATTCATGGGTTCTCCTTATTTCTCGCTCTGGGTGAGCCTGAGCATGACGCCCACGCCTATCATCAGCATGATGAAGGTACTCGTGGCGATGGCGGCGCCGAGTCCCGGGTTGGGAATCCCGACGGGATGCTGGCCCGCGATGCCCACGCGGTAGAACAGCGTGCCTATGAGATCCGTCGAGTATTGCGGCGCGCCGTTCGCGTTTTCCATGGCGTATACCGCGTCGAAGGCGTTGAAGTTGTTCACGAAGGTCAATATCGCGACGATTCCGATTACCGGAAGTATGAGGGGCAATTTGATGAGCGCGATCTTCTGCCACGCGCTCGCGCCGGCGATATCCGCGGCTTCCATTAGGTCGTCGGGGATGTTCTGGATCGCGGCGAGGAACATCATGGTCGGGATGCCGACCCATTGCCAGGAGGAAACGAGGGCGACCGCCGTGAGCGCGGTCTTCTCGTCGCCGAGCCAGGGGGCGATCCACGACTCGAGGCCCATATGCTGGAGGATCAGCGCGATGGCTCCCCATTGGGGATTCAGGATGAGCTTCCAGAGATAGCCGGTGACCAGGATGGCGAGGGTCACGGGAATGAAAATGATGGTCTGGTAAACCCGGGCGTGCCGCATCGTGCGCTCGGTCAGCATCAGGGCGAAGGTGATGGCGAGCACGTTCTGGACGATCATGTGGATCATGAAGAAGTACCAGGTGTTTCCGAAGGCGCCCCAAAAACGGGCGGCGGTTTCGCTGTCGGTGAAGAGGCGAACGTAATTGTCGAATCCGACGAAGGTTTGATTGCCCGAGGCCCCGGTCGAGAAAAGGCTCATCCTGATGGAGTCGGCGAGCGGCCAGGCCATGAAGATGGTGTAGATTAAGAGGGCGGGCACGAGGTACAGGTACCAGCCGCCCGTGGAAAAGGTCTTGTGCTTCATGCGAAGAATCCTCCGTCAAAAGGCGCCGGCCGCACGCGGGCGAGACCAGGACGGTCTCGCCCGCGCGCGGGCGGCGAATGCCGGCGCGGGGCCGGCTCAGGTCAAGGCGACCCTACTCAGGGCTTGTACCACTTGGCGAGACCGGCGGCGAAATCGTCGGCGGCCTGCTGCGGGGTCTTCTGTCCCTTCATGACCGCGATCGTGCCCTGGTTCATGAGCACGTAACCGGAGGGATCGCCGCCCATGAGGCGCGGCCAGCAGAAGCGGACGTCCTGCTCCTTGCCCTTCACGAGGCCGTACAGCTCGGCGCTGTGGGCGTCCTCGATCTTCACGCTCGCGTTGATCATCGGGTAGAAGCCGTTCGGGAGGTACTTCGCGGCGATGCCCGCGCCCTCGGGAGTGCACAGCCACTCGAGGAAGGCTTTCGCCTCGGCGGGATGCTTGGTCGCGGGGTTCATGCCCAGGCCGGCGTCGGCATGGAAGGTGATCGCGGGCTTCTCGCCGGCGGGAGACGGGAAGGCGAAGTTGCCCCACTGGAAGTCGACGTCCTTGAAGGTGTCGAGGGTCCAGGAGCCGTCGGCGAACATGGCGGCCTGACCGGTGGCGAACAGGGCGTTCGAGTCGTTGTAGGTCAGCGCCTCGAAACCGCGCGGGCAGTACTTGGCGACGTCGCCCATGGCCTTGAAGGCGGCGACCATCGACTTGTCGTTGAAGGCGCGCTTGCCCGACTCGTACTCGAGCCGTCCGGCGCGGGCGCCGGTGAAGCCGGGGAGAATGCCCATCATGAAGCATTCGTTGATGTCCCATTCGTCGGCGAGGCCGTTGGCTATCGGGGTGATCCCGGCCTTCTGGAGCTTGTCGCAGGCGGCGAGGAATTCTTCCCAGGTGTTGGGGATCTTCACGCCGGCTTTCGCGAACAGGTCCTTGTTATAGTACACGCTCTGCACGACGGCGAAGAGGGGGATCGCGAAGGAACGGTCCCCGCTCATCCACGGCGAGCGGTTGCCCACGGTGAAATTCTGGGAAAGCCCCTTGAGGTCCGTCACGTCGGCGAAATAGCCGAGCTTGAAGAGCTCGATTCCCGTGTCGTAGGAACGGGCGAACATGAGGTCCGGGCCGGTGCCGCTCTCGAGCTGGAGCCGGAGCGTCGCGTTATAATCCGGGGGATTGATCGGCTTGAACTGGATCTCCACGCCCGTCGCCTTCTTGTACTCGGCGAGCAGCTTGGTCCAGCCCGCGACGTCGTCGGCGCGCCAGGATCCCATCGTCAGGACCACGTTGGACTTGGCTCCGTCCTTGGAACCTCCCGCCGCGAGAGGAAGCGCCATCACGAGCGCCAGTGCGACCGCGGTGACGATCAGCGTTCTCTTTTTCATATCTCCTCCTATGTATTGCGCCATCGCGGGCGAAGCCGCCGACGCGATGCCGTATGCGGTTATTTCCGCATCATAAAAAGAGTATGGACGGGGTTGCCCCGCGGCGCAATGGACAAATGTACCCGGTTTTGTACTCAACGTGTACTTTGCGGTCAGTCCAGGTAAAAGGGCGGAAGATTCCGCGTCTTGATTACCGCGTCCTTCCGGCACGTAACGCCGAGCTTGTCGTAGACCGCGCTCACGTAGTTCCTGGCGGTCTGCTCGGCCACGTGGATCTCAGCCGCGATTTCCTTGTTCGAAAGCCCCCGGAGAATGAGCTTCACCACCTTCCGTTCCTTGGGGGTAAGCTCGTAAAACCAGTCGGGGAGCGTCCGTTCCTCGCCCTCTCCCCCCGAGTGGCCCCGTTCCTTCAGGTTTCGCGCCAGGGCATGGGCGATGTCGGGGTCGATGAGCACCGAGCCGGTGAGTACCGCCCGGACCGCCGTGATGAGCATCTGCGGGGGAATGTTCTTGAGGAGGTAGCCCTTCGCGCCGTGGGCGAGGGCCTCGGTCACGTAATCGTCGTCCTCGAAGGTGGTAAGCATGATGACCGAGACCCGGGGAAAGCGGACGCTGATATTCTTGACCGCGGCGACCCCGTCCAGCACCGGCATGTATACGTCCATCAGCACCACGTCGACCGGGGTCTCCTCGAGGAAGGCGAGGGCTTCTTCCCCGTTGAGCGCGGTCCCGACGATATCGAAGTCCGGCGCGAGGGTCGTGAGCACGAGCTTGAGGCTTTCGAGGAATAGGTATTGGTCGTCGACCAGGAGAATCCTGACCTTGTCGCGTTCGTCGTTCATGAGTCGGACCCATGATACGGTATCCGGGCGAAGACGGTAAAGCCGTCCTGGCCGGAAACCGTGGTCAGGGTCCCGCCGATTTCGTCGATCCGCTCGCGCATGCCCTTCAGCCCGATTCCCTCGACCGGCGGCTGGGGCGCCGATTGCTTCGGCTTCCCGTTGTCGCGAATCTTGACGAAGAGCACGTTCCGGTGCACCTGAAACGTAATGTCGATTTCGGTGGCGCGGCCGTGGCGGAACGAATTGGTCATGGACTCCTGCAGCATGCGATAGAGAATTTTCTCGATCTCGGGGGATATCGAGCGGGGAAAGGCGATGACGTCCAGCTTTATCCCGATTCCCGTCACGCGGCTGAAATTTTCGGTCAGGTGCGAAACGAGATTGACCCCGTGAAGGGCCTTCTTCTGGGTGGAACGCAGCCTGCGGAGCGCGGCCCTGACCTCGTTCATGCTCTCGTTGATATGGGTTTGCGCTTTCTGCAGGAGCTCGGTCACCTGGTCCTGATTGTCGCTATAAAGCGCGGCTTGCACGATCATCAGGAGATTCGTCATCGAGTAACCCACGATATCGTGGATTTCCCGGGTCAGGCGGTTCCGTTCGTCTTCCTTTGAGTTTTCTTCTATATATGTAGCGTAGGTTTGGTAGGCCGCGTTGGTTTCCGTAAGGTTTCGTACCGCGTCCTCGAGGCGTTCGATTCCCGCCCGCTGCCGTTTTTCCTGCTCCGCGAGCCGGGAAACCAGCTTGCCCGCGAAGCCGCCCGCCGCGGCGGCGAATACGACCGCGAAGGGCCAGCCCACCCCGTTCGTCCCCACCGGGGCGTCCCAAGCCGTGTATGACCCGTCGGCCATCAGGGTAATGCGCAACGTCGCGAGCGAAAGGACGGCGGAGTACCACAAAGGCAGGGAAAAATAGACTTCGACGTGGAAGGCGAACACCAAAAACGCGAGGGCAATCGCCAAAACGCCGGTCGCCTTCACGATGAAATAGAGGCAAAAGAGCTGAAGGATCGCGGCGGAAATCGAAAGGGGCACGCGCCGGGGCACGAAGAGCGCCCCCGCGGCGATATAGACCACGCAAATCGCGAGAA
>QKCE01000276.1 GCA_003245785.1 Spirochaetales bacterium
GCAAAGGGCGTCCGGGACGGATTCGGGAAGATCGCCGCCGATCTGGGCGCATTGACCGGCCGGCTTTCCGACCCCGCCCTGAAGGGCCGGGTTTCTTCCCTTCTCGACTCGATCGGGCCGACGAAGGCTACCTTCGAGGCCATCGCGACCGACGCCTCGAAAGCGGACGCGTTGGAGATCGATTTCTCCGAAGCGGTCCGCTCCGCGATTGGCGAGGCTTCCGCGATCCGTTCCGCGATTTTCTCCTCAATATTCTCCACCGTCGCCGCTTCCTTTTCGACGACGTGGATTTTCCTGATAGTCGCCGTTCTGATCGCCCTGGCCTTGACCGTCGTGCTCACTCGAAGCGTAACGAAGCCCGTAGCCCGGCTCGTCAAGAACGCCGAGACTATCGCGTCCGGAAACCTTTCGCTGAAGATCGACCAGGACGTGATCGATCGGGGCGACGAGATAGGGGCCCTCGCGAAGGCCGTCGTCCACATGCTGGAACGCCTGCGGGACTTTATCCAGGAAATGGAACTCGTTTCTTCCCAGGTAGCCGCGGGCAGCGCGCAGCTCAGCGATTCTTCCCGAAGAATCGCGTCCGGGGCGTCCCAACAATCCAATTCGGTCGAGGAAGTTTCCTCCTCGATGGAGGAAATGTCGGCAAATATCCGGCAAAGCGCCGAGAACGCGATACAGACCGAGCAAATCGCCCGCATGTCCTCCCAATCCGCCGCCGACGGCGGTAAGGCCGTCATGGAAACCCTTGGCGCCATGAGGGAGATCGCCTCCAAGATCGGCATCATCGAGGAGATCGCCCGTTCCACCAACATGCTTTCCCTGAACGCGTCGATCGAGGCGGCCCGGGCCGGCGAGTACGGCAAGGGATTCGCCGTCGTCGCCTCGGAAGTCGGAAAGCTCGCGGAACGGAGCCAGAAGGAAGCGGGCGAGATCAGCACGCTCTCCCTTTCCAGCGTCGAAATCGCCGAGAACGCCGGCAAGACGATCACGGAACTCGTTCCCAATATCAAGCGAACCGCCGATCTCGTGCAGGAAATCAGCGCCGCCCTGAGCGAGCAGAAGTCGGGCATAGAGACCATCAACGGGGCGATAACCCAGCTGGACAAGGTCGTGCAGGAAAACGCGATGTCTTCGGAGCATTCCTCGGAAATGTCCGGGGACCTGGCGGGACAGGCCCGGAGGATGCAGGAACTGATCGGGTATTTCCACAGCGCGGGAAAAGGCGCGGAACCCGCCGCCGAGGCGACTTCGACGCGAAAGGACGCCAATGCGCTTCCCCCCTCGCCCGGGAAGCCCGTTCGGGGGGCGCCCGAAAAACGCGAGCCCGCGAAGGCGCCGCCCGTTTCCAGGGAAGCTCCCAAGGCGGTCGCCCCGCCCCAAGCCCCTTCGGCCCACTCGCTCCCGGCGGCGAAAACCGCCCCGTCGGGCAAGGTTCAAGCCCCCTCGGCGGGAACCCCGGCTAAACCGGCACCCGGCGTAAAGCCGTCGCTTCAGGGAAAGCCCGCGCCCGTCGCCGCGGCAAAACCCGTCGCGCCCGCAAAACCGGCTCTCGGGGCGTCCGCCTCGCCTCCGATGCCCAAGCCCCAGCCCGCGGCCCCCGTCGCGCCCGCGACGCCGCAACAGGCCGCGTCCGGGACCCCGGCGAAGCCCGATGCGCCCGCGAAACCGACGGCGCTGGAACCGGCCGACCAGGCCGCTCGGCCGAAGCCCGACGCGCAAGCCAAGCCCATGGCCGCCCAGGCAGCCCCCGCCGGCCCGACGAAGCCCGCGATGCCGACGAAGCCCGCGCCCCAGGCCGGCGGCATGGCCGCCCGCGGGGAAAGCCCCAAGCCGGCGCAACCGGCTAGGCCCGCGACCCGAAGGCCCGTCGCGCCGCATGAGGGCACCTCCAACGGAACGTCGAAACAGCGGCTTCCCCTGACCGGAATACACCTTATACTTGACGATGACGTTCTTCCGCGCGGAAGCGACGATCTCGATAACGATTTCAAGGAATTCTGATAACCGAGGATACCCGAAGGAGGATGGAGATGGCAGAGAAAAAGGCGCAGGATATACACCAATATCTCACGTTCAAGCTTGCCGAGGAAAGTTACGCGGTGAACGTTTCGAGTATCAAGGAAGTTCTCAATATTCCTAAGATCACGAAAGTTCCCAGGATGCCCGATTTCATGAGCGGCATCATAAACCTTCGCGGTTCCGTCGTGCCGGTACTGGACCTTTGCAAGAAATTCGGCATCGGCGAAACCCGCATGACCGAGGAAACCGGAATTATCGTGACGGAGATTAAGAAACGCGAGCGCGACGGCACGGAAGCCGACCTGGTGATCGGCGTTTTCAGCGAGGAAGTCCAGAAGGTCATTTCGATTGAGCCCAAGGACATCGAGCCGCCCCCGAAGATCGGCGTGGCCATCGACACCGACTTTATCGTGGGAATGGGCCACGTCGACACCGAATTCATCATCATTCTCGACATCAACAAGATCCTCACGGGAACGGAGCTCCGGACCCTTCAAAGCAACGCCGAAGAAGCGGAAACCGCGGTCGAGGCGGACGCGGGCGACGAGCCCGACGCCGAAGCGGCGGACGGGGAATAGGGGGACGCGATGGAAACGACGATCGCGAACGAGACGAGCCAGTACCTCACCTTCAACCTCGCGGGGGAAGTGTACGGCCTGGACGTGATCCACATAAAGGAAGTGCTGGGGGTGCCGCGGATCACGCGCGTCCCCCGAATGCCGGAGTATTTGAGCCGCGTCATCAACCTGCGCGGCAGCGTGGTTCCCGTTCTGGATATGCGCCAGAAATTCGGGCTCGGCCCCACCGAAATTACCGACACGACGAGCGTGATCGTGACCGAGCTGGCCAGCCTTTTCCAGGACGACGAATCGGAAACCATGACGATCGGACTGTTCAGCGACGGCGTGGAAGAAGTCGTGGACATCGACCCGGCGAATATCGAGCCGCCTCCCAAACTCGGCTTCGCGATCGATACCTCGTTCATAAACGGCATGGGAAAGATCGGCGAGTCCTTCGTCATTCTTTTGGACCTGAGAAAGCTGCTTTCCGAGCGGGAACTGCTCGGGGCGCCCGAGGCGACGGAGAAGGCGAATGCGTGACCTTACGATAGAAAACATGGCCGACTTAAAGAAGGAACTCTTGGCTGACCTGGGTCACGACGGGGTATGCGCGATCGACATTACCGGCGTGGAAAACGCCGACCTCGCGGGCTTTCAATTCCTCGTGGCCCTATGGCGCGAGGCCGCCGCCCGGGACGTGACCCTGAGCCTGACCGGCACGTTCGCTCCCGAGTTCTCTGCCCGGATGAGCCGTCTAGGCCTTGGCGAGGAGCCGATCGAAACCGGCGCGCAGCTTACCGAGTATCTCGCGCGATTGTGCAATTGAGGGGGAACCAGTATGGCCAACAATGACCAATTCATCGAAACGTTCCGCGAGGAAGCCCTTGAGCTCCTCGAAAAACTCGAAAATTACCTGCTGGAGCTGGAACAGAACCCCTCGGACCGCGAAACGCTGTCCGCGGTGTTCCGGGTCATGCACACCATTAAGGGATCCGCCGCGATGTTCGGGCTGGAACGGATCTCCGAGTTCAGCCACGAGGTCGAGTCGATCCTCGCCGCCCTTCGCGACGGCAAGCTGAAACTTACCTCGGAACTAATAAACCACACGCTTATCGCCCGTGACATCATAAAGGAAATGATCGATTCCGGAGAGCCCAAGGGCGGGGCCCTCCCGCCGGACATGGTGCAGTTCCTCGACAATTTCAGGGCCGTGGTCGGCTTCGACGAAGAGGAAAAGGCCGTCGAGATCGTCCAGAAAAAGCGGCCACAGGAAGACACCCGCCCCGAGAGGACCTGGTATATCCGGTTCAATCCCGACAAGGACATTTTCCTCCGTGGCACGAACCCCTTCGCGATCGTCAACGAGCTCGCGGGCCTCGGGGAGGTTACCTGCATCCCCGACGTGGATCGCGTTCCCGCCCTGTCCGCCTTCGACCCCGCGAACTGCATGACCGAGCTCAACCTGTTCATCACCACGAAGGCCGACGAGAACGAGCTGCGCGACGTGTTCATCTTCGTCCAGGATTTCGCGAAAATCTCGATCGAATGCCTTCCCGAGCTTCCGGACGAGGAAGCATATACCCCGAGAAAGCTCGGGGAAATCCTCGTGTCCCGCGGAATGATCGACAGCGACAAGGTCGCCCGGGCGGTCAGTACCCAAAAGCGGCTCGGCGAGATACTCGTTGACGAGAAGCTGGTATCCAAGACCCACCTGAAGGTCGCCCTCGAGGAACAAAAGCTCGTGCAGCGGGTGCAAAAGAACAAGCAGCTCGCCGCGGACATGAGCACGATCCGGGTGAAATCCGAGAAACTCGACCAGCTCATGGCCCTGGTGGGAGAGCTCGTGACCATTCACGCGCGGATACTCCAGACCACGAAACTGTACAACGAAAACGACGAGGTGCTTTCCGTTATCGAGCAGTTCGGTCGCCTGACCGACGAGCTCCGCAGCAATACCATGAGCATCCGCATGGTTCCCATCGGCACTACTTTCTCGAGCTTCAAGCGCCTCGTTCGGGACCTTTCCGCGGAACTGGGCAAGAACGTAAACCTCGTGACCGAGGGCGGCGAGACCGAGCTGGACAAGACGGTCATCGAGAAGCTCGGCGACCCCCTCGTCCATATTATCCGCAACAGTCTCGACCACGGAATCGAACTGCCCGAGGTACGGGCGGAACGAAAGAAACCCGTGGAGGGCACGATCAGCCTGTCGGCATCCCAAACCGGCGCCTCGGTGCATATCGTTATCGAGGACGACGGCAACGGCCTCGACGTGGAGGCGATCCGCAAGAAGGCGCTCTCCAAGGGCATCATTAAGCCCGAGGACGAGCTTACCGAACAGGAGACCTTCGCCCTTATATTCGCCCCCGGGTTCTCGACGAAGGAAACCGTATCTTCCGTTTCGGGGCGGGGCGTCGGCATGGACGTGGTCAACCGCCAGATGGAACTGATCGGCGGCACCGTCTCGATCGAGAGCAAGCCGCGCCAGTATACGAGGATTCTCCTGAAGATCCCGCTCACCCTCGCCATCATCGACGGGCTTTTGGTGCGGATCGGGGAGGACTTCTTCGTGATCCCGCTTTCCGTCGTGGTGGGTTGCCTCGAATATACCCACGAGGAGGGGAAGCCCGAAAAGGGCATCGTGATTTTCCACGATCGCCAGCTTCCCTTCATCAACATGCACGATTATTTCGGGCTTCGGTCCCCGCGGCAGAAAATCGAGCAGATGGTCGTCGTTTCGATCAAGAACGTCCAGATAGGCGTGCTCGTGGATCAGGTGGTCGGCGGCAACCAGACCGTCATCAAGCCCTTGGGTAAGCTTTTCCGCCGCGCGGACGGCGTTTCGAGCGCGACCATTCTCGGAGACGGGTCGGTTGCCCTCATTCTCGACGTCGAGCAGATCGTAAACGCGGCGGAGAAAATCGAGGGATGACGGACGCGGTTTTCGCGAAGCTGAAGGAGTTTATCGAGCCGAATCTGGGTATTCGGCTCCCCCCCTCGAAAAAGGTCATGCTCGAATCCAGGCTCGCGAAACGGCTTCGCTTGCTGAAAATCGACAGTTACGAGGCCTATGCGGATTACCTCTTCAGCCCGGAAGGTTTCGAGCGGGAAATTCAGCAGCTGGTCGACGTGGTGACCACCAACGAAACGGATTTTTTCCGGGAGAACAACCACTACCTATTCCTTCGGGACGTAGTCCTCCCCGAGTTTCTTCTCAAACGGGGGCTTACCGAGCTGAACATCTGGTCCGTCGCCGCCTCAACGGGACAGGAAGCCTTCACCCTCGCCATGACCGTCGAGGAATTCCTCCGCGCCCACTCCCTGTCGGCGAAGTACACCATTCTCGGGACCGACATTTCCGAGAAGGTGCTCCAGATCGCCCGCACCGGGATTTATACCGATCATCAGGCCGGTAAGATTCCCCACGACTTGAGGCGGCGGTATTGCATGCAAAGCCGGAACCCGGAGCAGAAAACCATCCGGTTCAAGCCGGCGGTGCGGGACCATATCAAATTCAGGAAACTCAACCTGATGGACGAGGAATACCCGCTGAAAAAGCGGTATCAGATAATATTCTGCAGGAACGTCTTCATTTATTTCGACCGACCCACCCAAAAAGGGGTAATCAGCCGTATGCTCGCCCATATGGACGACGACGGGTTTCTCTTTATGGGGCATTCGGAGAATTTGGGCACCCTGGAAACGGGCCTGAAGGGCGTTTCCACCGCGGTGTACAAAAAGGCGCTCTAGAGGAGGCACCCGTGATCAAGGTCATGATTATCGACGATTCCGCGGTTGTCCGACAGACTCTCGGCGGGATTCTTTCCGCGGAACCGGACATCGAGCTGATAGCGACGGCCTCGGATCCTTACGACGCGGCCAATAAACTGAGATCGATAGTGCCCGACGTGATCATTCTCGACATCGAGATGCCGAGAATGGACGGGCTCACCTTCCTTCGGAAACTGATGAGCCAGCATCCCCTGCCGGTCATCATTTGCTCGAGCAAGGCGGAGGAAGGCTCGGATAACGTGTTTCAGGCCATGCAGTTCGGGGCGGTGGACATTATCCAGAAGCCGAAGATCGGCACGAAACAGTTCCTGGAAGAGTCAAAGGTAATGATTTCCGACGCGGTTCGCGCCGCGCAGCTTACCGCGGTAAAGAAAATAGCCGCGCCGATCGCGGCGCCCCAGCCGAAGCTTACCGCGGACGCCGTATTGCCGCCGCCTTCGCACTCCCATATCGCGATAGAGACCACGGAATCCGTGGTGGTGGTGGGCGCCTCGACGGGCGGCACCGAGGCGCTTCGGGTCTTCCTGGAGAAACTGCCCATCGACTGCCCGGGCGTGGTGATCGTCCAGCACATGCCGGAGCATTTTACCGCGGCCTTCGCGCAGCGGCTGGACGGTATTTGCGACGTCCATATAAAGGAAGCCTCGGATAACGACACGGTGCTCCGCGGGCAGGTATTGATCGCGCCGGGAAACAAGCATTTGCTCCTCAAGCGATCGGGCGCCCGGTATTACGTGGAGGTCAAGGACGGCCCCCTTGTCTCCCGGCACAGGCCCTCGGTCGACGTTCTGTTCCGCTCGACCGCCCGGTACGCCGGGAAAAACGCGATCGGGGTGATCATGACCGGCATGGGAGACGACGGCGCGAAGGGAATGCTCGAGATGAAGCAGGCCGGCGCATACAACGTCGCGCAGGACGAGCGTTCCTGCGTGGTCTTCGGCATGCCGAAGGAGGCGATCAAGGCCGGGGCGGTGGACACGACCCTCCCGCTCGACGAGATAGCCGACTTCGTGCTTAAACGGAGCAAATCCAGGTAAATTCGGCCGCGAGGCTTGCATTAGGGCCCCGCGGCATTTAGAATAATTCGGAGGAGAACTTTCATGGGTGCAGCTATACTTGTCGTTGACGATTCCGTTTCAATCCGCCAAAGCGTCCGGTTCATTCTGGAAGAGGGCGGCTACACCGTGTTCGAGGCGGGAGATGGCGTGGAAGGCCTGCAGAGGCTGGGCGAACAGAAGGTTCAACTGGTGATCACGGACGTGAACATGCCGAACATGGACGGGCTTACCTTCGTGAAGAAAATTCGCGCGACCGAGGGCATCAAATTCTTGCCCGTGCTCGTGCTGACGACTGAATCCCAGGGGTCGGTAGTCGAGGAAGGCAAGAAAGCCGGGGCGACCGGCTGGATCGTGAAGCCTTTCAACAACGAAAAACTGCTGGAGACGATCAAGAAAGTCATTCCGTAAGCATGCTGTCGCCCCAGTTCGACAAGCCGGAGAAGATTATCGGTCCCGGAGACTTTTGCGCCTCCCGGGACGATATCGTCATCTCGACGCTCCTCGGCTCCTGCATTTCCGTGGCGCTTTTCCTTCCCGGCAGCGGCATAGGGGGCATGAACCATTTCATGCTGCCTTTTCCCATGGCCTCGGATACGTCGATCCTTTCCACGAACGCGCGATACGGGGTAAACGCGATGGAAGTGCTGATCAACGAGATGTTCAAGCTCGGCGCCAAGCGCCACGGGATGCGGGCGAAGGTCTTCGGGGGCAGCACGATGTTCGAGCTGAAGGACTCGCATGACCTTACGGTCGCCCAAAAAAACATCAAATTCGTGTTCGAATTTCTCGATACGGAGAAAATTCCGGTCGATTCCTACAGCGTGGGGGGAGCGCTCCCGCGCAAGGTTTATTTTTTCACCGAGACCGCGAAGGTTCTCATGCGCTTCTCCAGGACCCACTCCGACGCGATTACCCGCCGGGAGGCGCAATACTCGGAATCCCTGCAGGAGTCTTCCCGCAACGAGGGGAAACCGATACTGTTCTAGCGAAACTTACCCTTAGAGGAATATCCCATGAACGCAATCATAACGGTGGTCGGCACGGACCAGGTCGGCATAATCGCGAAGGTCTCGGCCTTTTTATCTTCCCACGGCATCAATATCGTGGACATTTCCCAGACGATACTTTCCGGGAATTTCGTGATGATGATGATGGCGGACCTCGCCAAGTCCGATATCGCGATGGACGTGTGCAAAAAGGGCCTCGCGGATCTCGGGGACGAGCTCGGGATCAGCGTGAGCGTGATGCACGAGCGGGTCTTTTCCGCCATGCACCGGATCTAAGGGGGGCGCCGGATGCTGTTTACCCCATACGAAATCCGCGAAACCGTCGACATGTTCATGCGGCACAAGCTGGACGTGCGGGCGATTACCATGGGCGTTTCCCTGCGCGATTGCGCCGGACCTTCCGGGGCGGAGTCCCGCCGGCGGGTCCGAGACAAGCTCCTGCGCGTCGCGGGCCGGCTAGTGGAGGTCGGCCGCGGGATAGAGGCCGAGTTCGGCGTCCCGATCATCAACAAGCGTATCGCCGTGACCCCGATCGCCATGGTCGCCGAATCCAGCGACGAAACCGATTACGCCCCCTGGGCCCATACCCTCGACGAGGTCGCGATCGAGCTCGGCGTGGATTTCATCGGCGGCTTTTCCGCCCTGGTCCAGAAGGGGATGACCGCGGGTGACCGCCGGCTCATCGACTCGATTCCCCGGGCGCTCGCCGAAACATCCCGGGTCTGTTCGTCGATCAACCTCGGCACCACGAAAAACGGCATCAACATGGACGCGGTGAGGCTCATGGGCCGGGTAGTCAAGGACACCGCCGCCCGTACCTCGGACCGCGACGGAATCGGCTGCGCCAAGCTCGTCGTGTTCTGCAACGCCCCGGAGGACAACCCCTTCATGGCGGGCGCCTTTCACGGCCCGGGCGAGGGAGAGTCGGTGCTTTCCGTCGGCGTTTCCGGCCCGGGGGTAATCAAGGCCGCGTGCGAGCAATACCGCGGCGCGCCCCTCGACGTGCTCGCCGACGGCATCAAGAAAACCGCCTTCAAGATTACCCGCATGGGCCAGCTCGTGGGCCAGGAGGCGGCGACCAGGCTTGGCGTGCCCTTCGGCATCCTCGACCTGTCTCTCGCGCCGACCCCGGCCGTCGGCGACTCGGTCGCGCGGATTCTCGAGGAGATGGGTCTCGAGTCGGCGGGAGCGCCGGGCACGACCGCCGCCCTCGCGATGCTCACGGACATGGTAAAGAAGGGCGGCGTCATGGCCTCCACGAACGTAGGCGGCCTTTCCGGGGCGTTTATCCCGGTCAGCGAGGACGAGGGCATGGTGGCCGCCGTGCGCGCGGGCTCGATTACCCTCGAGAAGCTCGAGGCGATGACCTGCGTGTGCTCGGTCGGCCTGGACATGATCGCCATTCCGGGCTCGACCTCCGCGGAGACCATTTCGGGAATCATGGCCGACGAGCTCGCGATAGGCATGGTGAACAACAAGACCACCGCGGTGCGCCTTATTCCGGTGCCGGGGAAGGAAGCCGGCGAATGGGTGGAATTCGGCGGCCTCCTGGGCGGCGCGCCGATAATGCCCGTAAACCGTTTCTCCTGCGCCGATTTCGTGAACCGCGGCGGCCGGCTTCCGCCCCCGATACACAGCTTTCGCAACTGACCGCCGGGCGGCGGTTGAAAAAAGGCCCGAAAAGGATCATAGTAAAGCCCATGAAACGCATTCTCACCCTAGTTTTGGCCCTCATTCTCGCCACTTCCGGCGCTTTCTCCCAGGAAAAGCCC
>QKCE01000277.1 GCA_003245785.1 Spirochaetales bacterium
TGAACGATTCCGGGGTCCAGGGACTGCCCGACCAGTCGCCGTAAAAGGTCCAGCGGCCGAAACCGGAGGCCTTCAGGAATTCCTCCGCCTGCGCCTTCGTGATCGGGAATAGGGGGATCGTGTTGCTGACCTCGAATTCGCGCGCGGGGTCGGAGAGTATCGCCTCGAAGTCGATCGTCCCGTCTGGTTTCGGCAAGGAGTAATACCGCTCGAAAGTAACGTCTTCCTTTTCGATCGTGGGAAGGGATCGAAGGCCCCTCGAGAGAACCCTGTCGTAATTGACGATCTGAAACACGAAGATGCCGTTATTCTCGAGAAGATTGAAGGCCGAGGACAATAATTTGTGGATGGCGGAAGGCTGCGTGAGATGAACGAGGGTATTGCCCATGCAGGTAACCAGGTTGAATTCGTCCTCCGCGAGAATCTCGTCGAGCTCCGTCATGTCCTCGTCGAGGAATTCCGCCTTTTTACCCTCCCCCGGAAGCATTTTCTCGGCCGCCAGGGCGAGCAGGGCCTCGTCATTGTCCACTCCGACGACCTTTTTGAAACCGTCGGAAAGCGCCGAGAGCATCGTTCCCGTGCCGCATCCGATATCGAGATAGGAATGGCGGGCAAGCCGCTCCTCGCCGGTCCTTACGCCGGGGCACTCCCCGCAGGAGGGATCGATTACCGTTTCGAGAAACCTGAGCTGGGTCTGATCGAAGGGAAACAACAGATCGTAATACGCCGCGATGCTCGAATAGAAACTCATACAGTACCTCCTCCCCTAATGATTATGGACAAAGGGGGCGTCGTCAAGGTATGGTTTCCCCCCGAGGATACCGCGAACCCATGTCAGAAAAATGCTATCGATGCTTCAGGCCGCTCTCGTCTTGCTATTGCGGGGACATCGTCCCCCTGCGCACCGGCGTAAAATTCGTCTTTCTCATGCATCCGAAGGAAGCCCGCCGCCAGAAGACCGGGACGGGCAGGCTCGCTTCGCTCAGCCTCCTGGACTCGGAGATAATCGAAGGCATCGACTTCACCGACAACGCGAGGCTCATGACCCTCCTCGCGGATCCCGCCTACGCGCCGTTTCTGCTTTATCCGGCCGAAGACGCCTACCATACCGACATGCCCTCGTTCAGAAAACGGATCGGCACGAAAGTCCCGTTGGTAATCGTGATCGACGCGACGTGGTTTTTCGCGAAGAAAATGGTTCAGGCCAGCAAGAACCTCCACGGGCTTCCGGCGCTATCCTTCGGCGCGCCCTACCGGTCAGGCTTCGAATTCAAGAAGCAGCCCCACCCCTCGTGCCTTTCCACCATAGAATCGGCGTACTACCTCGTGAACGAGCTCCGGGCCGCCGGAATCGCGAATCCCGACGCGGACCCGGAACCGCTCATGGCGGTTTTCAGGAGAATGATCGACTTTCAGCTCGCCTGCGAGCAGGCCCGGCACGAGGCCGAGGCCGCGCTGATCTACCCCGACCTCTTTTCCCGGGGCCCGAAGGTTCAGAACGAAAGCCCCGCGAGATAGCCCTGATACGCCGCGTTCGCGTCGGCGAGGGATTTCTTCGCGCCGTCTATCTTCTTGTCGAGATCCGCGATGGCGGCGTCGCTTTGCGTCAGGCGCGCGAGATACTCCTTGCCCTGCTGCGTCGTGTTTCCCGCCGCTGCGAGGTTCAGCCGTATCCGTTCCTGCTCGCGCACCAAGTCGGCGCGCCGGCCCTGCAGGTCCGTCAGGTCGGTTTGCGCGTCGTCCGCGCGCCGGCGGAACTCCACGGCCTTCGCTATGGCGTTGCGTACGGCCTCCGGCAACTCCCGGTTCGTCGAGTAGACGAGAAGGGCGTCCGTCCTCAGCCTGTCGAGGGCGACAGTCTCGCTTACCGGGGTTTCCTCGCGAACCGTAAAGGTCGCGCCCTTACCCGCGGGAACCGCCACGGTAAACCTGTAAAGAGAATCGGTTTGTTCGTCCGGCTTGGCGGTAGCGGACAGCGTCGCGCCGCCGGTTATGGGATGCTCGAGCACAAGCTTCCTGGCTCGGGTAGAGGAGTTTTCGAAGGTGTAGGCCGTCGCGGTAATACGCTTCCTGGAGATCGTCATGACCCCCTTCAGAACCTTTACCGACACGGTTTCCTGGGATGCCGAACGGCTGGACCAACCGGTCACCGCGGTGTCCTCGCCGTAGGCGAGCAGCCGGGCGTCTTTCTCCGGCAGGAACTCGAGAAGCGCGTCGCCGGCATAGGTTCCGCCGTCGAAAACCGTGACCGGTCCCGCGGGAAGCTTCATGCCCGTGGTGTTTTCCAGCCTCGCGGCGAGCATCGGATGCGCCGAACCGCCACCCGATACCCCCGATCCCGAGAAAATCGAGACCCGCTCCGCGGTGACCTCCGCGTCGACGAGGGGAACCATCGTGCTCATCCGACGGTCCAGGGTCACCGCCCCGGGCAGGGTAAACTCGAATAGCTCGCCCGCGGCCCGCGCCTTCGCAACGGAACCCGCCACGCCGAAGGACGCCCCCGCGGCCGGCGCCGACTCGCGCATGACCGATTGCGACGGCGCCGCCGGGGCGGCGGACTTCGCGTAGGAATATTCGTCGTAATCGTATTCCGCGGCAAGGGACTCATACCCCGAATCGTACGTTTGCGCCTCGGCGAACCCGGCGATCGAGAGGGGCAGGACGGGGCGTTCCAGATAGAAGGGGTTATACAGGTTTTGCACGAAAGAGACGGGCTTTCCGCTCATGAGCGCGAGTCTCACGGCCTTCCAGTCGGCTGAGCCCGCGTTATCGACGATGGCCCAGCCCTGGAAAGCGGGCTTGTCCCGCCCGAGGTCGAGACGGTAGGAAGCCTTCCAGACCGGTACCGGGAGGACGTACGCGACCGTCACTTCGCGGGTTCCCTTGCCGGGCAGCGATAGGCGAACCTTCCTCGAATTCCCGCCCGAGCCTTTCGACAGTACGTCAAGCGCCCGGGTCAAGTCGGCGGCGAGAGCCGAATCGGAGAAGGAAAGTGAAACCACCTCGGCGAGGGATATCCGGCGGATTCCCGACGCGGTCATCAGCGAAAGGTGCCAATTCTCCCCGGTCTCGGAATCTACGCGCTCTGCGCCCAGGATCCGGCCCTCGATTTTTTCGGGCGCCAGGACCGTAATTGATGCGCCCCTCAAGCCCGCGAGCATTTCGCCGAGGGAGGGCGCGCCGGACAGGTCCACCTTAAGGCTCTTCAGCGTTCGGTCAAGGGTGTCTTCCGAGTCGTAGCTCACGGAAACGCCCGAGGTCGACGGGTCGTATACCGTCAGGGACTTCAGCACGTCGTTGATCGACGAGAGGTCGAACTCGAGATCCAACGCCGCGTCGCCCGTGACCGTTCCCCGATGTACGAAATACCCGACGCCGGAAGAATATAAGGAAACCCCGACCAAGGGCAGGTCGGCGGAAGATCCCGTCGTGACCGCGCGCGCCGATGGTGCGCCCTGCGCGAATGCTGCCGCCCCCGCACACGCGAACGCAAGCGCAATTAATAACTTATTCGTGAATCGGGTCATAGTATCCTCCTCAGGAATTCTAACGCCTCATCGGCTTTATCCGGCCTATCGCCGAAGGTATGAAACTCGCCAGACTCATCGGGCGTATTTCGATCAAACAACAAGACCGGGATATGGATACGGGAAAGCGGATCGGGTAGATACGGCGCGGGCCTCGCGTCCATCGCCGAAACGGGGACGCCGCAATGCCCGACGGAAACCAGGTCGGAAAAAAAGAGGGTGCCGGCCGAAAAGGGGAAGGGGCCAAGAACCGAACGAACCTTCCTCCGGTACGACGATCCCGCGTCAAGCGCCGGACGGTCGAGAACCAGCGCCGAAAGGG
Organism: Spirochaetales bacterium; assembly: GCA_003245785.1. Lineage (GTDB taxonomy): Bacteria > Spirochaetota > Spirochaetia > Treponematales > Treponemataceae > Teretinema. The sequence goes on from QKCE01000277.1 coordinate 3,850, forward strand.
GAGAAGGGCCCCGGGGCTTATCCGTTGCCTTGTACGCGTACCCCGCCGCGTAGCGAATCGCGACGCTGGCGCCGATCCCATCTCCATGAACCGCAATTTTCGCGCCCGGAGCCTTGACGGCGAGCCAATCGACCCATTTTCCGAGATCGGCGGACTCCAGGGCCCCCATGGTACGCCATACCCCCCCGCTGTTTCCGTGGGACCTGAGGTCCGTCGAAAGAATTGTATATCCGGCGGCGAGATACCCTCGGGCAAGGCCTTCCATATCGGCGGAGTTTCCGCCCAGTCCGTGAAGCAACACGACGACGGCGCTCGCGGCCGTCGAATCGATTCCGATATCCCCGGGGGTAGTCCATTTCCCGAAAAGAGGGGTTTTGTCCGCCGCGCGGAGATATACTTCCTCCCCCGGAAGCGCGTCTCCTTCCGCGGGTGTGGACGGGGAACCCGGTGAAGTTTCCCGAGGTAAAGGAGGCGCCTCGTCTTCGGCCCGCTCGAGGGCTTTCACGCGTTCCTCGACGTTCGCGGCCTCGCGTTCCCCGCCCTTGCGCGCGAAATACGGGCGATACAGTAAATACGCGGACATCAGGGAGAACGCGGCCCAGCCGAAAACGGGCAAAAAAAGGAGATACATCGTAAAAAAAGCGTAATTCATCGCGGCGCTCCGCACGCGAAAGTTCGCGTTTTGGGTATATTCTATACCAATGGAGGGTTTTCCCGCATGTTCTATTTCGATCAATACTATATTTATCTCGTAGTCCCGGCCCTGATTCTGTCCGTTTTCGCGCAGCTTTCGGTAAAATCGACTTTCGCGAAATATTCGGGAATCGGGAACAGGCACCGCGTGACCGGCGCCGCCGCCGCGGAATCGGTCCTCAGGGCCAACGGAATCCGCGACGTGTCGATAACCTCGGTATCCGGCTCGCTCACGGACCATTACGACCCCTCGTCCAAAACCCTCCGGTTATCGGCGCCGGTATACGGAAAAACGTCCATCGCCGCGGTCGGGGTAGCCGCCCACGAAGCGGGCCACGCCTTGCAGCATGCCCATAAATACGCGCCCCTCGCCCTGCGGAGCACCCTGGTCCCGGCGGCTAATATCGGTTCTTCCCTGGGTCCCTATATAGCCCTTTCGGGTATCATCTTTAACATGTCGATACTTCTCGACGTTGGCATAATTCTCTTCAGCGCGGCCGTCGCGTTTTACCTCATTACCCTTCCCGTCGAAATCGACGCGTCGAGGAGGGCCCTCGTCCATCTCGAGCGCAACGCGATACTTTCCGCGGACGAGCTCAAGGGAGCGCGAAAGGTTCTCACGGCAGCGGCCTTTACCTACGTCGCCTCGGCGCTTACCGCGGTGGCGAGCCTCGCGCGGCTCGTTCTCCTCTCGAGGAACCGCAGAAGTTAACCGTATCCGCGGGCTTGGAAGAAAAATCCCGCCCGCTATGCTATAATCGCAGGATGACGACTTTCGAAGCGGGGCAAGTCCTTTCCGAGGGCCTCTCGTCGGTGATCCAGGGCAAGGCCGAAGCGATCGAGCTTTTTGTCGCCGCCTTTCTCGCCGGGGGGCACGTCCTCCTGGACGACGCTCCCGGTCTCGGCAAGACGACCCTCGCGAAGACCCTCGCGCGCCTCGTGGGCAACCCCGGGGCGGAGCGGGGCCAAGCCGCCTTTCGGCGAATCCAATTCACCCCGGACCTCCTTCCCTATGACATAACCGGCGTCGAGATATACAATCCCCGGGACCAGCGTTTCGAATTCGTGGAAGGCCCCGTATTTTGCGACATCCTGCTCGCGGACGAGATAAACCGCACGACGCCGAAAGTCCAGTCCGCGCTTCTAGAGGTGATGGCGGAACGCCAGGTCACCGCGAGCGGCCTGACCAGGACCGTCAGCCCCGTATTCTTCGTGGTCGCGACGCAAAACCCCGTGGAATCCGCGGGAACCTACCCCCTGCCCGCCGCCCAGCTCGACCGCTTCATGATGCGCCTCTCCCTCGGGTATCCCGACGAGGAATCGGAGCTCTCGATCCTGCACCAGGACCCCTCGGAAACCGTTTTGCCGGGCGTATCGCCCGTCGTTTCGCGGGAGCAAATTCTCGCCACGCGGGCCGAGCAGGAACGGGTGTATTGCCATCCCGAACTCGAGAGGACCCTCGTATCCATCGCGCGGCAAACCCGCGTCCATCCGGCGGTGCGGCTCGGCGTGTCGCCCCGGGGCGCGCTTTCCCTGCTCCATGCCGCGCGTTCCCTCGCGTTGGTCAGGGGAAGGACCTGGATCGAGGACTCGGACGTCGCGACGCTTTCCGGCCCCGTTCTCGCCCATCGGCTCATCGTCCGGGAAGACCGCGCGGATTCGCTCGCGATCGTGGGCGAAATCGCGAAGGCAAACCTCAAGCGCATGCTCCGGGTCACCGATTGGGCAAAGGAACCGCGGCCCTATGAGCGGAAAGAGTGAGTCGCCCGTATCGCCTCATGGCGCCCTATCGATCGTCCTGGCGACGGGATTCCTCGCCGAAGGAATCCTGAGGGGAGAACTCGTGGCGACCGTGACGGGGGTGTCCCTCGCGGCGCTGGTGGGCGCGGCCCTGGCGACGGTTCTCGTATCCCGCCTCGGGTGGAACCGTTATACCGCAACGATCGGTACGAAAGACCCCCAATCCCCCCGACTCATTCCTCTCGGAAAGACGCCCCGCGGCCGTATGGCGGCCCTTACCCGGGTTTACTACCGCGTCATATTCTCGCGCCAAGGCGGAACGGACGGCTACTGCATCCGATTTCCGCTTCCCGTCCCGCCGAAGGACTACGTCCCGGAACTTCCCGGCCGGGGCGTCTACGTCGCGGATTCGGCCCAATGCGCGATATCGGATTTCGCGGGACTTTTCACCCTCCGAACGCGAATGACGAAAGACGTAGAGGGGACGACCATACGGCTTGTCCCCAATCCGTCTCCGGTGCGGCCCCTGTGGGAACCCGAATCCCCCGCGGGCATCTCGGGAGGCGCGAGCTCTTTCCTGCGTTCCGAAGAGCTGTATGAAGTTCGCCAATTCATGCCGGGAGACGATCCAAGAAAGATCAACTGGAAGGTATTCGCCCACACGGGGACCCTGTCCGTACGGGACGGCGAACTCCTCCCCCCTCCCGCGTCCGAGTTGACCGTAACCTTTTGGGCGCCGCTCCCGGACCGCCGATGGCCCTACGGGAGCGGCGAACACGAGGAACGGGAGCTTTTCGAGCTATTGGCGTCCCGGGCCGCCTCGGCGTGCCTGACGTTGATCGCGGCGGGAAAAAACCTTCGCTTTCCCGCCGACGGGAATATCCTGGTCCGGCATGACGATCCCCATGCCCGCGACCGGGTTCTCGAGGCCCTCGCGGCGCCGACGCTTGAGGGATCCCGGGGTAAGCCCGACTCGCCCCCCGGGCAAGACCCCGCATCGATCGTTTGTTTCTTCCTCCCGCCCCGATCATTTACGGGTTTTTCCGGGGATTTCCCGGAGAGAAACTCGGCCAGCAAGGACTCGCTAACTTTTTTCGTCGGCCCCTCCGGAAAGGCGCCTTTGCGCGAAAGCTTAAAAAAGAGGATTCAGGGCTTTATTTTCGAGTTCCCGACCGCGGAAAAAAGCTTCGCAAGCGATCCCAAGGACATAGAGCGGGGAGTCGCGGCCCTGGAAAGGAGCGGATTCCGTGCGTATCCGCTTTAACGCGTCGGAAGCGGCAAGGCTAACCCTATTCGGGCTGGTATCCGCCATTCCGGCCTTGTTTCAGCCCGAGCTGTTTCCTTACTGGATAATGCCCGCTTCGGCAATCGCGGGCATCCTTTCGGCCGACGCGGCACGCCGGGCGAATCTCAGGGCGTTCCCTTCGGTTGCGCTTTTCTCCCTCCTGGCTTTCGCGACACTCAAGGCGCTGCGCCTCGCGGCCGGCTTGTCTTCCAATGCCGATTTCACCGGCTGGTATGCCCGTATATCCCTCACGTCGCTACCGCTCTTCGCGGTCTCCTCTGCCGCGTTCCTTTCCACCTTATTTTACCGGCGCGGGGCGACCTGGCGCAGGATCGAGCCCCTCGTCCTCCTCGCGCTCTTCGCCGCTGGATTTTGGACCCAGGGCGACTATCGCCTTACGGTTTTCGACCATCCGACAAAGGCTACCGCCTATGCCCTCGCCGTTTTTATCGTCGCGGTCCTGTCCCTCGCGCTTTCCTTTCCGCCCCGTTCGAGACGGCTCGCGGGAATCGCGATCTTCCTGCCCCTGTTCGCGCTCGGGGGTTTTCTTTCGATCCGGACGTTCAACGCCGAGTCCGTCTCGGCCAACGGCGGCCTTATCCAACCGACCCTGTTCCGCTTCGATTTTTCGCCCTACCTCACGCTCCAAAGCGAGATATCCCTCAATGACCGCCTGGTGCTCATCGCCCACGTGCCGGAAGAATATTCCTCGACGCTCCTTCGGCGAATGTGCCTGTCCGGGTGGGATCCAGGCAAGGGGTTTTTCGAGAAGGACGCGCCGAACGAGGGCCCCCAGCCCTTATCCGTGCCCGACGCTCCCGCTTCGTTTTACGATCCCGGATACCGGCTCCGCAGTACGGTCCGCCAGGAATATTTCATAGTGAACTTCGACCCGAGATCCCTCATCGCGATGGATTACCCGGTCGCCGTCGACCCGTATCGCCTTTGGCAAACCGAAACGTTCAACGGCGCCTTCGCAGTGACCAGCCGCGTGACGGGCTTTTTTCCCTTCGAACTTTACGATTCCCCTGCGCCCGACCCGGCCGACGACCCCCGACTATCGCGGGAAGATCTCTCTTTCTATACGGAAATCGATCCGGAAACGGCCGATTACGTCCGCCCCCTCGCGGAAGCCCTGACGGACGGCATTCAGGGCTATTACGAAAAGGTTCTCGCCCTCACCTTATGGCTCCTCGGGGATTCCTTCCGGTACTCCCTTCATCCCGGAACCGCACCGGACGGAAACCAATTGAAATACTTCCTTACCGACACCCATAAAGGGTATTGCACGTATTACGCCTTCGCACTGGCCCTGATGTGCCGAAGCCTCGACGTACCGGCCCGTGTCGCCGCGGGCTTTTTCATCGCCCCCGATTCGGGAGCCCTGGATTATTACCCGGTCCGGTCCAACATGGCCCACGCCTGGGTCGAGGTATACTTCCCCGGGTATGGTTGGGTATCCTTCGATCCCACAAACCAAACACCCGCGGAAGGGGAAAACCTGCAGTTCGACGGATCCCCGAGAAACGAGGAATTCATGAGCCTTCTTAATGAAATCATAGACAGGAAGGGAGAACTTTCGACGCTAACCGGCGAGAAAAACGAAAATGAGACGGGCGAACGCGGATTCCTCGGACGGGTCAGCGCCTTCTTCCGCGCAACGGGCCCGCGAACGTTCCTTCTGCTGTTGATCCTCCCGCTCGTACCGATCGCCATGAAAACTTATGCGCGCCTGGCCTTACGCTATTCCCGTAACCCGCGGAAGGTAATCCTTCTGGCTGAGAGGTACGGAGCGAAGGCCGCGAAAAAAAGAACGTTAACCTCCGGGCAAAAAAACGGCATAGCAGAACTTGCCCGCCTCGCAAACAAGGCGCGGTTCGCGCCGGAATGTACCGCCGCAGACAGGGAAAGGGCAAAAGAAATCCTGCGAAGCCTGAAATTGCGGCAACGGGGGCCTGAGGCCCGAACTATAGCGCTTATTTTAGCGTCTCTCCTGCTAGCGTCCCAAGGAAGGCTGTCCGCCCAATCGGCTCCCGCGCAATCCGAGGCCGAAATGAAAGGAGAAGCCACGCTTTTACTCGAGCGGGCAACCAGGGCGATCGCCGCGGAAAACTGGGAATCCGCCACTGCGCTGCTTCTCGAGGGCAAAACCCGGTTTCCACAGAACGCCGAGTTCCCGTATACCCTCGGGGTACTATTCCTCGACCAATCGCTGTATCCGTCCGCGGTTCGCGAACTGAGCCATGCCCTGGACCTCGGTTTTCCCGATCCGGAAATTTACCTGAAACTGTCGGATGCCACCGGTTACGAAAACAGGGACGAGGAATCTCTGCTTTGGCTGCGCCGCTACATCGCCCAAAATCCCGACAATCTAACGGCCTGGTCCTCCTTCGGTTGGCTCTGCTATAAGACGCACCGATTCAGCGAAGGCATAGAATCACTAAACAAGGTCATCGCCGCCTGGGGCCCGGACGGGAATATATTCGTGGGACTCGGTAACCTGTACAGCGCGATATACGATTACGATAACGCGAAAAACGCGTACACGAGCGCTATCGAACTCGCGAACGGCAAAAAGCAGCAATATCTCGCTTCGGTATATCTGTATAACCGCTCAATACTGGAAGAAAGCTTTTATCGGTTC
>QKCE01000273.1 GCA_003245785.1 Spirochaetales bacterium
CCCGTCCCGCCGATGAGGACTCGGCCGTGGACCTCACCGCCCTCGAATCCTTCGCGATCGACAACGCGTGGAGCACCGACCCCGACGACGCGGTTTGCGTCGAGGGAGACGCCCTCTGGGTCCATATCGCCGATCCCGCCGCCACCGTCACCCCCGACTCCCCCGCGGATCTCGACGCCCGGGGACGCGGGGCGACCCTCTACGTACCCGAAGGCGCGGCGCGCATGCTCGACGACCGGGCCCTCGAATGGTACGCCCTCGGCCTTTCCCCCGTCTCCCGTGCGCTTTCCTTCCGCATTACCTTCACCGAAACCGGCGCCATAGACTCGGTTGACGTCAGGAAAACCCGCGTCCGGGTAACCCGGCTCACCTACTCCGAAGCCACCGCCCGCAGGGACGATCCCGCCCTCGCCCCCCTCTTCGCGATCGCGGCGAGGAACATCGCCCGCCGGGAGGCCGCGGGAGCCGTGTCCATAGAGTTGCCCGAGGTACACCTATCCGTAACCCGCGCCGACGACGGTACGCCCTCGGTCTCGATCGAGCCCGTCAGGGACGAGAGCGCCGCGGACATGGTGCGCGAGATGATGCTCCTCGCGGGAGAGGCCGCCGCCCGCTTCGCGTTCAAGAACAAGATACCCTTCCAGTACGTGAGCCAGGAGAAGCCCGATATCCCCAAGGACCTTCCCGAGGGCCTCGCGGGGGAATACCGCAAGCGCCGCTCCATGAGGTCGCGCAAGGTGGGCACGATTCCGGCGGATCACGCGGGCCTCGGTATCGGCATGTACAGCCAGGTCACGAGCCCGCTAAGGCGCTACGGCGACCTGATCGCCCACCAGCAGCTTCGCGCCTTCCTGGAGGGTACCGAACCCCTGGACAACGACGAGATGCTCATGCGCGTCGCCGCGGCCGACTCGGCAGCCCGGGGCTGTACCCTGGCGGAGCGGGCGTCGAACCTCCACTGGGCGCTCGTGTACCTTTCGCAAAATCCCGATTGGAGGGGTAAGGCCGTCGTGGTCGAGAAAAACGGGTCCATGTCGACCCTGCTCGTGCCGAGCCTCGCCCAGGAAGCGAAGATCGCCCTCAAGGACGACCTACCGCTCAACGCGGAGATTACCGTCCGGGCGGGCAACCTCGATATTCCCTCCCAGCGGCTCGCCTTCATACCCGCCGAGGAATGACCATGGGTAAGCCTTTCGACCCGAAAGAGGTTATCTTCGCCCCAACCGCGACGTGCAACCTCGCCTGCGGCCATTGCAGGGTGAACCGTAACCGGGGTAAGGGAGCCCGATGGCTCACGACCGAGGCCGCGGTCAACTTCCTCCGGGACTGCGCCGCTCACGGCATCGAGCGCGTCGGCTTTTCCGGGGGGGAGCCCTTCCTCGAGCCGGATTTTCTCGCCGCGGTCTGCGCGGACGCCGTCGATCTCGGCCTCGAGTTCGACCGGCTCATGACCAACGGTACCTGGTTCAAGGGGGAAGAGGACCTGCGCGATACCCTGGAGACCCTGTACGACTCCGGGTTCGACGGGAAGATCGGCCTCAGCCTCGACGATTGGCACGGCCAGGAACCCGAACGGGTCGCCCTCTTCATCGACGTCGCGAACGACGTCTCTGGACGGAACGACGCCGTCGAGATAGACTCCGCCCTCTCGCGCGACGGGCTATGGCCCGCCGAACTACTCGAGGCCACGGTTGCGGCGCTGAACGCGCGGATTGAAGCCGAGCGGGACGGTTCCCGCCTGGCCCGTTTCCGCGGCGTGAGGCTCCTTAGGGAAGACGGCGTTCCCCGCGCCCTCGAGGACGCGATATACCGCGAGAACGCCGCCGCGGGCATGGACGACGGCGGGGGCTTACGCATCCCGATCACGGGCATTCCCTACTCCAGGGGCATCAACGACGCGGACGCGTGGAAATCCCCCGAATGGTTCCGGGACGACTTTTGCGAGGGTCCCGGCAACGTTCTTTACGTGCACCCGGACGGGATCGTGGCCGCCTGTTGCGGCTTCGCCAACGAGCGCCCCGAGCTCGCGCTTGGTTCCGTGGAGGACGGCGTCGAAGCCCTCGTCGCCGCGGGCCGCTCCCGCCCGTACGTGCGCGCGTGTTACGAAACCGGGCTCGGGGAGTACAGGAAAGAACTCGAGGCAAAGGGAATCGAGTTCCCCGGGAAGACGGACGACATGTGCTTTTTTTGCGATTGGGTATGCGGGAAAGGGCTTTCGGCGATGGACTCGATCGAGAAACAGAATAGTTCAAGCCCACAAACTGAGCTGATTTGAAATGGATCGGGTGCCTATCGATGGGACGCCAAATGTGCGGAAGAATATTGACGTTATCCGCTTATCAAGGCTGAAATATGAATAGCCGTACACCTTAGCAAGCCTTCAGTGAAGGAATCCGAACCCCTAACAAGGAGAATGCGAGGCCGGTTAACGGCCTCGCATCCGGAGGTGACTGTCAGGTAATTACTAGCTCAGTACATTATGTCCGTTCCGCCCATGCCCAGCTTCATCCCGAAGCCATCCTTTCTCATCGTACATTACAGTAGAGTCTGATATGAAATAAATCGATAATGATCAGAAACTGTTTATAAAAAAATAACTCTTGCACATAAGATTTCATCTTCTCCGACATTCGAGTCATTTGGTTATCTCAATTATCCCATAAACTATAGTCTCAGAAGC
>QKCE01000212.1 GCA_003245785.1 Spirochaetales bacterium
AGCTCGCGAAGGTAGGCCAGCTGCCACTCGGGAAGCTCGATCTCGTCGCGGTCGCCCTTCGCCGCCGAGGCGATCGCGTCGCCCTCCTCGCCTTCCATGGCGTTGTCGAGGCCGAAGCAGGCGATTACGAGATCGGCCTGCTCGGCCATGCCGATCGTCCAGCCGGTATTCTTGTTCTCGTCGTACATCATGCAACCCTGGTGGTAGTCCATGGTGATCTCGGGGAATTCCGCGAGCTTCTCGGTGATTCCCTCGAGGATCGTTACCAGGCGCGGGCTGTAGCCGTGGTAATTCCCCATGATCGCGTGGACGTTCGCCGCCGAGGGGCCGATGACCAGGATCTTCTTTTTCTCCCCGGTGATGGGCAGAATGCCGTTCCGGTTTTTCAGGAGGACTACGGACTTTTGCGCCGCCTCCCGGGCGAGGGCCACGTGGGCCGGAGAATGGACGGTCTCGGCGCCGAGAGCGTCCCAGGAAGCCTGGGCCTCGCCCCCGGCGGTTTCGTCGAACTGGCCCAGCCGGAAGCGGGTGGAGAGGAGCCGGGCGAGGGATTCGTCGATGGTCTCTTCCTTCACGAGGCCCTGGGCCACCGCGGGCACGAGGGCGGGATAACAGCTCCCGCAGTTGAGGTCGCAGCCGGAATTGATCGCCAGGGCCACGGATTCCTCCGGGGTTTTCGTGAGGCCGTGACCCGTATGGAAGTCCCTGATCGCCCAACAGTCGGATACCACGTGGCCCCTGAACCGCCACCGGCCCCGGAGGATGTCCTTCAGGAGGTACTTGCTCCCGTTGCACGCCTCGCCGAGGGTGCGGTTATAGGCGCCCATGACGGACTCTACCCCGGCGCCGACCAGGGCGCGAAAGGCGGGAAGGTAGGTTTCCCAGAGGTCTTTCCGGCTGACCACCGCGTCGAAGCTGTGGCGGTCCTTCTCGGGCCCCGAATGCACGGCGTAATGCTTCGCGCAGGCGGCGAGCTTGAGCCGGTCGCCGACCTCGCCGGAGGGCGAGCCGCCCTGGAGGCCCCGCATGGCCGCGAGGCCCATCCGGGTAGTGAGGCAGGGATCCTCGCCGTAGGTTTCCTGCCCCCGGCCCCAGCGGGGGTCGCGGAATATGTTGATGTTGGGGGTCCAGTAGGTGAGTCCCTGGTATTGCCCGCGGATGCCCCGGGCCACGGCGAGGTTGTACTTGGCCCGGGCCTCGTCGGAGATCGCGTCGAAGACCTTGCGCACGAAGGCGTCGTCGAAGGTGGCGCCGAGCGCGATGGCCTGGGGAAACACCGTCGCCAAACCCGCGCGGGCGACCCCGTGAAGCCCCTCGTTCCACCAGTTGTACGCGGGAATGCCCAGCCGCTCGATGGCGGGGCTGGAGTGGGAAAGCTGGGAAACCTTCTCTTCGAGGGTCATCTTGGATATCAGGTCGCGGATGCGCGCGGCGTCGGACATGGGTTCGCTCCTTGGGAAATTCGTTCGCTTGTAGCATCTCATTTTGGGGAGTTTTTTTCCATCGGGCATTTGACCTATTTCGGCCGCCGGGAAGGGCTCAGTGGTTGATCCACTCGATGGCGAGCTGCCTCAGTTCCTGGGAGGAATTGCAGTGGAGCTTCAGCTTGATATGCTCCTTGTGCGTGTCGATGGTCTTGGTGCTCAGGTTGAGCTTCGCCGCGATTTCCACCGTGCCGAGCCCCTTCCCGATGAAGGTGAATATCTGGAGCTGGCGGTCCGAGAGCTTGCTTACCGAGGCGAACCAGTCCCGGCCTTCCCTGAGCGGGTTCCCCCCCGCCATCGAGTCGAAAAGGCGCTCCCGCTCCCGCTCGCTCAGCCAAATTTTCCCGGCCATGACGCTCTTTATCGCGTCGATCACCTTGGCGCCCGCCTCTTCCTTCATGATGTACCCGCGGGCCCCCGCGCGCAGGGCCCGTTCGGCGTAATACCGCTCGTCGTGCATCGAGAGCACCAGCACGACCAGCTCCGGAACCGCGGCCTTCATGTCCCGGATGAGCTGCAGGCCGTCCTCGTCGCCCAGGTTGAGGTCCACGATCGCGAGGGAGGGCTTTTTCTCCCCGAGGAGGGAAAGGGCCGATGGCCCGTTCGTGGCCTCGCCGACCACGGTGTAGAGGGCCTGCGACTCGACGAGCTGGGAGAGGCCTTTCGAGAAAAGGGGATGGTCTTCCACGATGATAACGGATACGGCGGGCATGGGGAATTTTACCACGGGATCGGAATAACGGTATAGTAAATATTCCTTATACAAGCGTGTCCCGCGCGGGTGTAGGCTTACGGCGTGAACGAGACGACTTTGGGGCCGGGCCTCAAGGACGCGTGGAAACACGCCTTCAGGGTCGGCGCCGAGGCGCGCGGGGACCCGGCGGGTAACGGCGGGCACGCGGCCCTTCTGCGAACGCACTTTTCCTCAGTCACCGCGGGAAACGCCATGCGGTGGGACCGTTTCCAGCCGGAGGAAGGCGTATTTTCGCCGGGGGACGCCGACCGCCTCGTCGATTTCGCCCGGTTCCTCGGCCTCGCGATACGGGGCCGCGCGCTCCTCGGGCACGGCCACGCACCGGCCTGGGTGTTTTCGGGCCCGAACGGTACCGTCTCGCCCGCCGGCCTCGAGGCCCGCCTCGATCGCCACGCGGAAGCCCTCATCGGCCGTTACCGGGGAATCGTCGGGGAGTGGGACGTACTCGAAGGAATATCCGATCCCGGGGGACCGGACGGGTTCCTCGATACTCCCTGGTACCGGATCGGGGGCGAGGAAATTTTCGCCAAGGCCCTCGAGGCGGCCCATCGGGCCGACCCTTCCGCCCGGCTCTTTTACGGCGACCGGGGAATGGAATCCCTCCCGCGGAGGGAAAACGCCCTCCGCATCGTCTCGGGCCTGCTCGACCGGGGCGCGCCCCTCCACGGCGTCGGCATCCGGGGACGGTGGACGGTCGACGAGCCGACGGAGGAAAACCTTCGCCGGACCTTCGAGGCGTTCACGGTTCTGGGAACGGAAATCGCGCTCACGTCCCTCTCGGTTTCCCCGCGTCCCCCCGGGGAGGAAGAAACCCTCGAGGCGCAGGCGAGGCAATACGGGACCATTTTTCGCGTCGCCGCGGACTTCCCCGCGGTTACGAGCGTCACCCTCCGGGGACTTACCGACGGGGCGATGGGTTACGGGGTTACCCCGAAGGGCCGCGAGAACGGGTCCTTCCTCTTCACCGCCGGCGGGGAGGCGAAACCCGCCCTCTCCTTCCTCATCGACGCGGGGTACAGCCTCATGGACTGACCGCCTTTCCCCGACGGCCGGCCCCGGTTTTCATGGTATACTCACCTAACGGGCGGGTACCGGACAAGGACGCGACGCCCGACAAGGATCTGGCCGGTGAAAGACCGAAAACTGACGATCGGACTTTATTTGAGGAATCTCGACGAGGAGTACCAGCTATCGGTCTATAGCGCGGTCCGGGACGAGGCCCTCGCGAGGGGGATCCGGCTTCTCTGCGTGCAAAGGGACGCGTTCACCAACCGCCCGGCCCCGCCCGCGGAAATCGAGCGTAACCTCCCGAAGCTCGACGGGGTACTCCTCCTTTCGTCGGTATTCCTCGCCCAGAGCCAGGGCGATATCATCCCCTATCTGCGGGAAAGGTTCGGCTCGATCCCCTGCGTTTCCATCGGTATCAGGATATTCGACTTCGTTTCCCTCATCATCCGGAGCAAGGATTCCATGGAGCGGCTCGTTTCCCACCTCGTGTCGGGCCACGGGTACCGGAAAATCCTCTACCTCGGCGGTCCCCCGACCCACCGGGACAACACCCTGCGGGAACACGTGTTCCGCCGCACGGTCAACGAGCTCCTCCCCGGGGCCCCGGGGCTGGAGGGCACGGTAATCAACGGGGATTTCACCGAATATTCGGGAAACAGGATCGTCGGCGAGTATATCGAGGCCCACCGGGACGAACCCCTCGACGCGATAATGGCCGCGAACGACAACATGGCGATCGGCGCGCTGAAGGCGCTGCAAACCTGTCCCTGGGAGTCCTGGAACCGCTGCGCGGTCACGGGTTTCGACGACATACCCCAGGCGCTTCTCGAAAAACCCTCCCTCACCACGGTTTGCCAACCCCTCGGCCTCCTGGGCGCCTCCTCGGTGGGGACCCTCGAAGGGCTGATCCGGGGAGAACCGGTCAGCCAGGTCATCCACATCGATTCGAGCCCGGTAATCCGGGAGTCCTGCGGATGCGCGAGGAACGGCGCGTCGGCGGGGGGACCGGGCCGGAATGGCGCCGTCGCGGCCGGGGAGTTCGAGCGCATCCAGTACCAGACCGTCGTTTCGGAACGCTACCTCAGGAACATCGGCCTATTCGGGCAGGAAGTCAGCAGCGTCGGCTCAACCGGCGAGCTTTGCGCCCATCTCGGCTCCTACCTGTCGAATTTCGGCGTGCGTTCCTTCACCCTCATCGCCTTCCCCGACCAGACGCCCTCGATACCCGATCGGGCGCTCCTGCTTTACGAAAAGAGGGGGAAGGACGAGCGGATCGCCCCGGGCAGGGGGGACGACGTCGACCTTCCCGGGTTTTTCGCCCGGCTTTTCGAGAACGACGGGGACGCCGGGGCGCAAAGCCTTTACTATCTCGACTCGGGAGAACTCCGCCTCGGGCTCATGCTCTACGACGCCGAGGATTTCGCCCATCCCTACGTCTGCTCCATGGCGATATTCATCGGTAACGCCCTTCGCAGGCTGGACCTCCTCGAAAAGGAAAAGGAAAGGGCCCGCCACCTGGAACGCGAGGTGGCGCTCCGTACCGCGGACCTCGTCCGCACGAACCGCCGACTTTCCGCGGAAGCCTCCCGCCGCATCAAGGTGGAGGCGGAAGTCCTGCGCATAAGCGACATGGAACGGCTCCGCTTCAGCCTCGACCTGCACGACGACATTTGCCAGCGCCTCGCGGGAATCTCGATGTATTGCAAGGCCTTCCCGGCAATTCCCGGGGATATCACGGACATGATCGACGAGACGCTCGCCCTTACCCGGCGCTATGCCCACGATTCCTTCCCCGTCGAGCTCGCCGATCTCGGGCTCAACGAGGCCCTTCGGGGGCTCTGCGCCTACGTGGGCCAGTCCATGGGCGGGGAATGCGCCTACCGGTGGGACGCGGGGGAACGCTCTCCCCTGACGAGGACGGGGGATATCAACGTGTACCGGATCGCCCAGGAGGCGCTTCAGAACGTGGCGAAACATTCCGGCGCCCGGCGGGCCGAGGTTACCGTCCAGTCGGACGGGAGGGCCCTTACCCTGCGGGTTACCGACGACGGCAAGGGAAATCCGGCGATCGCGACGGGACGGGATGGCGGCGGGGAATGGGCGACGGGCGAAAGCCCGGACGTTCCCGCCGAGGGCAGGGCGTCGCCGGGGGGGAAAGCGCCGAACGGGAGCGAGGCGCCCACGGGACGCCAGATCAGGAGGATGAACCGGCTCGGGCTCACCTCCATGCGTTACCGGGCCCATCAATTGGGCGCGGGATTTTCCGTCGAGTCGTCCCCCGAAGGGGGCACCGAGGTTCGGATCGTGATTCCCCTCGACAAGGCACCGGAAGGTCCCCTCCTGGACGAGGTCCCGTGAGAAAGGGAAACTCAGGCCTCGGGGTCCGTTTCGGACGGCGGGGAAGATTCCAGGGGATATCCGACTAGGCAGTCGAAGGTACCGTCCGGGGCGAACACCCCGCGGAGGCTCAGTCGGGACTCGTAAGGCGTTCCCCCTTTCCGCTTCAGGGGCAATATCCCCTCCCATTCACGGACGACCGGGTCCCTAACGTCGCGCCAAAGGGCTTCGAAGGGCCCGTCGGACGGGTCGGCGGAGCCGCCTTTTATCCCCGGAGCCGCGAATTTCCGCGCCGGTTTGAGGCCCGCCCCCGACGGGTCTTCGCGGGAAAGGAAACCCGTCCCGAGGGCGGCAAGATCTTCCCGGGCGAAACCGAAAAGAGCGAGGAACCGGTCGTTCGCCTCGAGGAAGGCGCCCGATGCGTCGAGAAGGAATATTGGCCGGTCCGCGGCGCGCACGGCGGCCAGCAGGCGGTCCCGCATGCGCTCGGCGCGGGCGCGTTCGCTCACGTCCTCGCAATAGGCAAGGAAGGTGCCGTCGCCCAGGGTAACCCCCGTGAGGACGGTCAGGATGACCGAACCGTCCTTACGGCACATTTTGGTCTCGACTTTCAGCCTTCCGGCGCTTTTCAGGGTCTCGAACTCGTGGAAACTCATCTCGATCCGGTCGGGGGGAACCACGTCCGGGATCGAGCGCGCAAGCAGCTCCTCCCGGGAATACCCGAGCATTTCGCAGGCGGCCTCGTTCACGTCCACGTATCTTCCCTGGGAATCCGCCACGAAGACCGCGATCGGCGCGTTTTCCGCGACCGCGCGGTTGCGGGCCGAAATTTCGCGCTCATGGATTCCGGAACGCTTGCAGTCGGAAATGTCGAAGGAAACGGTATAAAAGTGGAGATATTCGGGACTGGTGACGGTCACCCGTACCCAACGGTCCGCCGCGGCGAGATACTCCTCGAAAACCGAGGGTTCCCGGTTCAGGGTAGCCCTCCCGTAAAGCTCGATCCGGGAATCCGCCCCTGCGGGGTCGCCGGGCATCAGCTCCCGCACGGTCTTTTCCCGCAAGCCCTCCGCCGATACCCCGTACTGGGCCGCGAAGGCCTCGTTGGCGTCGAGAATCACCGCGTCGAGGGGCGTGCCCGCGTCGTCCGTAACGAGCCGGTAGGCCGCCCAAGGGTGTGGAAATCGCTGAAAAGCCCGCGCGAGGAAATCTCTCGACGGGTCCCGTTCGAAGGAATCGCTCACCCTATAGACTATAGTTTGCGCGGGCTCCGCGCGCCAGACCCTACACCTTCCAATCGAGGTCTACCGACACCGTCCGGAATTGGGTCACGAACATCGCGATATTTATGAGCATTACCAGGGGCGCGTACAGGAAATAGTAGGCGAGGAAGGTAAGGGGATTGAAGCGGAAACGGGCGATCGCCGAAAAAAGCCCGTAAATCGCCAGGGAAAGCAACAAGCCGACAAGGGTGCTGACGAGGCCGTCGGACAGCACCGCGTGGTGGGAAAACCAGAGGAAAATGCCCGCGGGAAACTGGAAGGGCTGGGCGATCATGAAGATGAGGGGGTTGAAATAGGAAAGCTTGCTCCATTTCAGGGCGAAAAAGACGACGAGGGAGACGATGGAAGGCAGGATAATGGCGAGGAGGGTCGGTATGAGCGTAGGCTGGCGGAAAACGCTTCGGGCCATGTAAAGAAAGTTGTCCTTGAACCACAAAACGTTGATCAGGGTCCACCGCTTTCTCTGGGTCACCCATTCGCTAAACGAGTTGGGCATGCCGGTCCGCACCTTCAGGGAAAGGTCGTAGTCGTACTTCGCCCGAAGGCGGAAGGCCCGCGCCCCGAAGTCCCCGTCCTCGTGCACTACCCGCTTGAAGCCCCCGAGCCGGTCGAATAGCGGCTTCCGCACCGCGAAGGCGGCGCCGATCACCCCGGGAGAACGCTTGGCAAGGGACGAAAAGAGGAAGCTCGCGATCGCGAGGCTTTGGTACTCGTGGGCGATCATCGCGGAATAACCGGACTCCACGATTACTTCCTTGGGCATGTCGACGATCTCGTATCGCTCCAGCTTCGCGTTAAGCCGCGAAAGGAAGGTAGGGTCCTCGGGTAGCTCGATATCGTTGTCGAGAAAGAGCAGCGCGTCGGTTTCGATGCCCCGGGAGGCCCGGTTGAGGGCTTCTGCCTTGCCGGTATGCACGTCCGGGAAGGTCACGGCCGCCGAGTCCCCGACCTCGTCGAGGGCCTCGCGGATGGAATCGGTCATCGCGCCGTCCACCACGACATGGATGTCGAAATCGTCGTAATCGTTCGTCCGCAAGGTCCGCACCATGCGCGCCATGAATTTTGGTTCGCGATATACCGGTATCAATACTGAAATCTTCATTTTTTGCCCCGCTGCCATTTTTGTTCGGTTTCGTTCGCATTCAATAAACAATCGACGGCGAAAAAACGATACTCCGGGGGTTTTTAAGCCGATATTACGAATATAACAAACCAGATGAAAACGGGATGAAGAAATGGTTAAAAACGGATGGAAAATCGCCACCACGGCGGATTATGACGCGGCCTATGCCTTTTTCGATTCCGTAAAAGACGCCACCAACCCGCCATTTTCGACCTATCCGGGGGGAATCCGGGGCAACCTCGAGTCGGTCCTGACCCACGGCACCCTCCTCGCGGCGGAAGCCGAAACGGAAGGGGTCCGGGAAATCGTCGGGCTTTTGGGCTATTTTCACGGGGTTCCGCGGTTCGAGTCGGGTAAACTCGCCGGCTTTACGGAACCGGAAGTCGGCTACGTCTACTATTTCGTCATCGCCCCCGCGCATCGGCATCCCCTCAGCTACCGTTTGGTGCCCTTCCTGGCCAGATGCATGCTGGCCGACGGGCACGAGGAAGCCCGCTTTCGCACCTATCGGGACAACAACGACATGATCAACAAGCTATACCGCAAGCACGGCACCTTCCTCCGGGAGGAAACCAACGTGCAGGGCGTCAGCGCGAACCTGTACATGGCCAACGTGCGCGAATGGGCGGAGCGTTTCGGCTTTTACGAAAATACCGGCAGCTAAACGGAATCGGTAGGCGGGGCGGTCGCCGTCTCCAGCGCCCCGATTATCCTTCGCGCCTCCTCGTTCGTCTCCCCGCAAAAATCCCTCGAAGGCGCGAAATTCCGGCACACCGCGGGATATGAATCCGTCCCGTGGATCGAGCAGGTGCCTGCAGGGGTCAGGTTCGCGCAGGACAACCCCGCGGGTTTCCCTTCGGGCATGCCGGGAAGGGGCGACGAGATGGAGATGACGGTGCAGCAGGCCGCGCATCCCGGGCGGCAATCCATGGGTTCCACGGGCTTACCATATCGGGAACGACGCCCCGGGGCAAGGGTCCGGCGGGAGCCTCCGGCCGGAAGACCGCTCATCCCGAAGGCCTGCCCGGGCCGGAAACCTGGCCGGCCGGAAACCGCCAAATTGCGCTAAATCCCCCGATTCGCTACACTCGTTCCATATGAAATTCACCGATTCCCGTTACGCCGGCGCCTTCGCCCCGGTCCCCGGACTTGTCCTGTCCCTCGCCGTCGCGATTCCCGCATGGTTCGCGGGCCGCGCCGTTCCCGTAATCGGCGGCGCCGTCTTCGCGATCGCCTTCGGCCTCGGCATCGGCCTCTTCTACAGGCCCGCCCGGGCGGCCCCGGGTATCCGCTTCGCCTCGAAAAAGGTCCTGCAATGGGCGATTATCCTCCTCGGTTTCGAGATGAATATCCGGAACGTGCTGGCGGTCGGAAGCGAGTCGCTCCTCGTCATGCTGTTCACCCTGACCGCGGCCTTCGCCGTCGCGGCGGTCATGTGGCGCGTCCTCGCCGTCCCGGGAAACCAGGCGGTGCTCATCGGGGTCGGGACCTGCATTTGCGGGGGATCCGCCATCGCGGCGACCGCGCCGGTAATCGGCGCGGACGACAGGGACGTGGCCCAGTCGGTGTCCACGATATTCCTTTTCAACGTGATCGCCGTGTTCCTCTTTCCTGCCCTCGGGCGGACGCTTGGCCTTTCCGACCACGGCTTCGGCGTGTGGGCGGGAACCGCGGTGAACGACACCTCGTCGGTCGTGGCGACCGCCTCCGCCTGGAGCGAGGCTACGGGAAGGGGAGACGCCCTGGCCCTCGCGACCGTCGTGAAACTCACGAGGACCCTCCTCATCATCCCGATCACCCTGATCCTGGCCGGGTACGTCTCCCTCCGCGGGCGGCGCGAGGGCGCGAAGGCGGGGGGAACCTTCCGCTTCGCGAAGATTTTCCCCTGGTTCGTCCTCGGTTTCCTCGCGGCGGCGATCCTCAATTCGCTTGGCTGGGTTCCGCCCGTGGCCGCCAGGGATCTCACCAAAACGGGGAAGTTCCTCATCGTGGTGGCCATGGCGGCGATCGGCCTTTCCACCGACGCGAAGCGCCTCGTCGCGAGCGGTTGGCGCCCCATAGCCCTCGGGCTTGCCTGCTGGATCGCGGTGGCGCTCACGTCCCTCGCGGCCCAGGGCATGCTGGGAATGCTGTAGGGGAAGGATTCGGGGCGGTAATGGGGCG
>QKCE01000202.1 GCA_003245785.1 Spirochaetales bacterium
GCTTACCTCGTGGTAGAGCCGGGCGAATACCCGGTTGAAATCGCGAATCGTTTTCATCCTCTGGATTACCACTTCCATCCCCGATTGGGCGAGCTGAACGTCCAGAACGTCCAGTAGTTCTTCCTTCCGGTCCCTGAGAACGGCATTCCTGGCTTTCAAGACCTTTTTGTAGGTTCGTAACACGTCAATATACGAGGTATCGTACATCGACAGCGACTGGTCGACAAAAAAGCGCTTTCGTTCCGGGGAACCGCTCGCGAAATCCAGATCGTCGTGGCTGAAAAGAACGCAAGGTATGGTGTCTACAAGCTCCTTCCGGTCTACGACCTGCTTCGCGTTTTTTTCGATGCGCTTCTTTCCGTCGCTAAAGGTGAGGGAAATCGAATGGGTATGCTCTTTCGAGTCCCGGAAGATCGACCTGACGCTATAGTCCTTTTTACCTTCCCGGGCGATTTCAGAATCGTTTCTCGTCCTGAACGAGGCACCGTAGGCGGACATGTAAAGGGTTTCGAGGAGATTGCTCTTTCCCTGCCCGTTATCCCCCACGAAATAGACCTCCCGCGAGAGGAGGTCCATTTGTCCGTCGTCAATATTTCTGAAATCCGTGAAGGAAACCGATAAAAACGGCACGCCCCTATTCCATCTGCATGGGCATTACGATGTGGAAAAAATCGCTGGCGGGCTCGGGGCGAACGGTCACCGCCTTCATCGCTTCGGTAAACTCGAATTTCACGCGGTCGGTCCCTATTACCTTTACCGGCTCCTCGAGATAGAGGCAGTTGAGGGCTATGGTTATCTCTTCGCCGTCGTAGCGGCAGGGTATTTCTTCCTTTGCCGTACCGATTTCGGATTCCTGGGAACTTATCGTGAGGGTTCCCGGGGAAACGGTGAGGTACATGCGCCGGGACTTCTGCTCGACGAGTAGGGAAACGCGCTTGAGCGCCTCGAGAAGCTCCTTCGTATCGACCTCGAAATCCTTGTCCTGGGAAGCGGGAATGACCCGCGCGTAGTTCGGAAACTGCCCGTCGATGAGCACGGAGGAGAACTCGTAATTACCGAAGCGGAAGAACACGTTTTTTTCGCCGACCGCGATGGAAATGGGGCCTTCGTCCCCGGCGCGCTTGTGAATGACAGAAAGTATCTTCGGGGGAATTATGACGCTCTTGAAATCGGGAATTGAAACGCCGAAATCCTTGGAAATGAACGCGAGTCGGCGACCGTCTGTCGCCACGAAGTTGAGCTTGCCGTCCAGCTTTTCGAGGTATACGCCGTTCATGAAATACCGCGTCTCGTCGTCGGAAACCGAAAATACGGTCTGGGTGATCATCTCCCGGAATTCCTTGGCGGGAATGTCGAAGAAGTTCAGGCTTTCCGGGGAAGTAAATTCGGGAAACTTATCGCTCGTAATGCTTTTAAGCTGAAAGCGGGCCTTTTTCGTCGAGGGTTTGATAGTGACCTTGATATCGTTCTGCTCGAACTCGATTTCGCCTTGCGGGAGGGAGGAAATGATCCCGGCGAATTTATCGCAAAATACGGTAGTGGATCCCGCCTCAATCACGTCAACCGGAATGGAGGTCTCGAAGTTGACCTTGATGTCGGTGGCCTTGATCGTCAGTTTCCCGTCGGCCGCGTCGAGAAGAACGTTTGAAAGTATGGAGATGGCATTTTTGGTGGCGATTATCTCCTGGGCGATGGAAATTTCCCTGAGCAGAGCGTCACGATCGAAATTGAACTTCATGATTCCTCCCGGATTCTATCTATTCTAAATTTAAATTTAAAATAGTAGTAGTTATAGTAGGGCCTGTTGAATTCTGGATAACCCGGATAAGTCCTTTTCAAGAAAAGAATTACCGTTCTGATAACTTGCCCTTTCAGGAAGCGCGGTTTTCCACAATTCCACAAAACTTTATGATATTCCCATTGAACACACAGCATTCTACCATATTATCAACAGGAAAAAAATAAACAAAATCAGCTGTTATAGTCCTTAATCATCTTCGTAAGCTTGAGGATCGTACTTTCGAGAGAAGGCTCTGCCTTCAGACGTTCCTCGATTTTCTGGCATCCGTGCATGACCGTCGTATGGTCTCTACCCCCGAATTCCATGCCGAGTTCCGTGGTTGAATACTCGGTAATCTCCCTGGCGATATACATGGCAAGCTGACGGGGGAAGGAAATGGCCTTTGTCCTCTTTTTCCCCTTGAGATCGGTATAGGAAAGGGAAAAATATTCGGCCACTACCTTCTGTATGGTCTCTATGGTTACGTTGTTCTGCTTCGGGGATCCGAAGGTATCGCGAAGCTGCTGCTGGGCCGTTTCCAGGGTAACGGGTTTCTTGGTCAGCTCCGCGTAGGCGATCAGCTTGGTCAGCGACGCTTCCAGGTCCCTGACGTTCGAGGAAATGTTTTTCGCGATGAGGTTGATCACTTCCTGGGGAATGTGGACCCCGCGGGTTTCTATCTTCTTCGCGAGGATGGCACACCTCGTTTCGTAGCTGGGAGGTTGCAGGTCCACGTTCAGGCCGCGTTCGAACCGCGAGCGAAGGCGCTCTGAGAGGTTCTTGAGTTCCGATACCGGACGGTCGCAGGTGAATATGATCTGCTTGTTCGCGTCGTAGAGGGCGTTGAAAGTGTGGAAAAGTTCTTCCTGGGTTTCGTTCTTCTTCTGCAGAAAGTGGATATCGTCGATCAGGAGCATGTCCGCGTTGCGGTATTTGTTCTTGAAGTTCTGGGTCGTCGAGTTCTTGATCGCCTCGACGAATTCGTTGGTAAAATTTTCCGCGGTAATATAGATGATTTTACATCCCTTTTCCTGCCAGGAAAGGTTACCGATAGCCTGCATGAGGTGAGTCTTGCCGAGACCGACGCCGCCGTAAATCAGGCAGGGGTTATAGGCCACGCCCGGATTCTTGGCGATGGCGATGGCCGCGTTCGCCGCGAAGGAATTGTTTTCGCCGATGACGAAATTATCGAATATATAGTCCTTCCTGAGCTGTGGGTGAGAGTCCCGGGACGGTTTTTCCGCTTCCTGCCTCTGCGCGTGCGAGGCCGTTCCCGAGTATACCTTGGTGCCGGTGGTCACCGACTCGTGCATGGGAGCGGAGACGGCCTTGGGAGAGGCTTTCGGCGCCTCCTCCCTTGATCTCTGCTTGACCTCGAAATCGATGCCTATATGCTGCCCGGAGAGCTCGAAAATTTTTCCCTCGATCCGGGACTGATATCGTTGCTTGACCTGATCGCGATAAAAGGCGGAAGGTACCGAGACGATGACGGAAAGCTCGCCGGAGGTTTCATATTCCATATTGAACCACATGGCGTATTCCTGTTCGCTGAGCTCAGTCTTCAACTGATTCAAGGTTTCTTTCCAAAAAATGCTGTAATCCCACGTACCCATAGAGCGCCATTATACTCCTTCTTTACTTTTTTTGACAATGACGGTAATATGTCATTTACCTGTTTCTACCATATAAGGATATAGAATGACATCCGCTTCCTACTCAGCCCATAACATAACGGTATTGAAAGGCCTCGAGGCCGTACGAAAGAGACCCGGTATGTATATCGGTTCGACCGGTCCCGACGGACTCCATCATCTCGTGTACGAGGTCGTCGACAACAGCATCGACGAGGCCATGGCGGGACACTGCGACCGGATACTCGTGGTCCTCGAAAAGAACGACATAGTACGGGTAGAGGACAACGGGCGGGGCATTCCCTGCGATATCCACCCCGGCGAGGGCGTCAGCGCCCTGGAACTCGTGCTCACCCGGCTGCACGCCGGCGGAAAGTTCGACAAGGGTTCCTACAAGGTTTCCGGCGGCCTCCACGGCGTCGGCGTATCGGTAGTGAACGCCCTTTCGGTTTGGACCGAGGCCCGGGTCGCAACCAACGGATTCAACCATTACCAGAAATACGAGACGGGTATCCCCGTGCAACCTGTCCAGAAGCTCGACGCGACCGAAAACCGCGGGACCACCATCCGGTGGCTCGCTGACAACACGATTTTTACCGAAACCACCACCTATAATTTCGACGTCCTCGCGAACCGCCTCAGGGAGCTCGCCTTCCTTAATTCCGGTATCACCATCATGCTCCGGGACGAGCGCCTCTCGGTGCCCAAGGAACTCGAATTCAGCTTCGAGGGAGGCATTCGTTCCTTCGTCAGCTACCTGAACGAGAACAAAACGGTCCTCCATCCCGAGCCGGTCTATATTTCCGGGGAGCGGGACGACGTGGTGGTTGAAGTATCCCTTCAGTACAACGACAACTTCAGCGAGATAATGCTGAGCTTCGTAAACGACATCAATACCCGGGAGGGCGGTACCCACCTCGTGGGCTTCAAGAGCGCCCTGACCCGCGTGCTGAACGAATTCCTCAAGAATTCCAAGCTCGCGAAAAAGATGGACGATACCCTCTCCGGGGACGACGTCCGCGAAGGCCTCACTGCCGTCCTGTCGGTCAAGGTTCCCGAGCCCCAGTTCGAGGGTCAGACCAAGACCAAGCTCGGCAACTCCGAGGTAAAGGGAATCGTCGAAAGCTTCGTGAACGACCAGCTCACGCAGTTCCTGGAACAGAATCCCTCGGTCGTAAACTCGATCCTCGAAAAGAGCGTTCTCGCCGCGAAAGCTCGAATTGCCGCCCGCATGGCCCGCGACGCGACCCGCCGCAAGAACGCCATCGACGGGGCGGGCCTTCCGGGCAAGCTCGCTGACTGCTCGGAGAAAGACGCGAGCAAGTGCGAGATTTACATCGTCGAGGGCGATTCCGCCGGCGGGTCCGCCAAGATGGGACGGGACCGGAAATTCCAGGCCATCCTTCCCCTCTGGGGCAAGATGCTCAACGTGGAAAAGACCCGAATCGACAAAGTCATCGGGAACGACAAGCTTCAGCCCATCATCGCGAGCCTCGGGGCGGGAATCGGCGAGACTTTCAACGCCGAGAAGCTCCGGTACCACAAGATCATCATCATGGCCGACGCCGACGTCGACGGCTCGCATATCCGAACGCTTCTTTTAACCTTCTTCTATAGATATATGACCGATATCATCAAGGGCGGCTTCGTCTACCTCGCCATGCCTCCCCTGTACAAGATTTCCTGGGACCGGAACATCCGCTACGCCTACGACGACGCCGAGAAGGAAAAAATCATGAAGGGTATCGATAAGGACCCCGAGAAGATCAATATCCAGCGCTATAAGGGACTTGGCGAGATGAACCCGGATCAGCTATGGGAAACCACCATGAATCCGGAGAGTCGGCTCATGATGAGGGTTCAGCTCGACGATGCCGTAGAGGCGGATCGCACCTTCACGACCCTCATGGGCGAGCACGTGGAACCGAGAAGAAAATTTATCGAAGAGAATGCCGTCTACGTTTCCAATCTCGACGTGTAAACGAAACCGGCCCAAATATGTCAGGAGTATTGTTCAATGAGTGAACAGGAACAGACCGGCGGGAGACTCATCCCGATTCCGATAGAAGAGGAAGTGAAGACCGCGTACCTTAATTACGCGATGTCGGTCATCGTGAGCCGTGCCCTCCCGGACGTGCGGGACGGGCTTAAGCCGGTTCATCGACGAATCCTTTACTCCATGGAAGAAATGGGCGTACGGTCGAACACCCCTTTCAAGAAATGCGGACGTATCGTCGGCGACGTACTCGGTAAGTATCACCCCCACGGTGATCAGTCCATCTACGATGCCCTGGTCCGGCTAGCCCAGGATTTCTCGCTCAGGTATACCGTCGTGCAGGGCCAGGGTAACTTCGGCTCCGTCGACGGCGACCCCGCGGCAGCCATGCGTTATACGGAAAGCCGGCTTACCAAGATCGCCGAGGCGATAATCGAGGACATCAAAAAAGAGACCGTCGATTTCGGGCCGAACTACGACGATTCCATGAAGGAGCCGACGGTATTACCCGGCGCTTTCCCTTTCCTCCTCGCGAACGGGGCGAGCGGCATCGCGGTCGGCATGGCGACGAACATGCCCCCCCACAACCTCTCCGAGATCGCCGAAGCCGTCGCGACCTATATCGATAACCCGGACTGCACGATCGAGGACCTGATGAAAAGCATCAAGGGTCCCGATTTCCCGACGGGCGGGCTGATCTTCGGCAAGCGGGGAATCCGCCAGGCATACAAGACCGGGCGCGGCAAGATCATCGTACGCGGCCGCTTTACCCTCGAGGTGGACAAGCGGGGCAAGGAGACGATCATCTTCTCCGAGATCCCCTACGCGGTAAACAAGGCCAACCTTATCACCCGAATCGCGGAACTCGTTCGCGACAAGGTAATCGACGGCATTTCTGAAATCCGCGACGAGTCGGACCGCGAGGGCATGCGCATCGTAATCGAGCTCAAGCGGGGCGCGATCGCCAAGATCGTGCTTAACCAGCTTTTCTCCCATACGGCGCTCCAGTCCTCCTTCGGCGTGATCAACCTGGCCCTCGTGAAGGGTCGTCCCGAGACCCTGACCCTCAAGCAGCTCGTCCAGTATTTCGTGGAACACCGGGTCGAGGTAGTCACGAGGCGAACCCGCTTCGACCTGCGCAAGGCGGAAGAGCGCGCCCATATCCTCCGCGGATTGGTCGTCGCCCTCGAGAACATCGACGAAGTAATCGCCATCATCAAGAAATCCCGCAATGTCGAGGCCGCCAAGAACGCCCTCATGGAGCGGTTCGAATTTTCCGACGCCCAGGCGCAGGCGATCGTGGACATGCGGCTCGGTAAGCTTACCAGCCTGGAAACCGAGAAAATCCTCCAGGAATTGGCCGAGATCGAGTCGCTCATCAACCACCTCAAGGACCTGCTCGCGAACCCCCCGAAGATCCTCCAGCTCATCAAAACCGAAACGAGCGAGCTGTCGGAGCGCTTTGGCGACAAGAGGCGGACCGATATCGTGTCCGACGAGATCGAGGAAATCAATATCGAGGATCTCATCCAGAAGGAAGAGATGGTCGTGCTGATCTCGAATCTCGGGTATATCAAGAGGGTTCCCGCCTCGGCGTACAAGAGCCAGAACCGGGGAGGCAAGGGTTCGAACAGTACTAAGCTCGTAGAGGACGATTTCCTGAGCCAGCTTTTCACCGCGTCGACCCACGATCACGTGGTTTTCATAACCAGCGCTGGTAAGGCCTATTGGATCAAGGTTCATGAAATTCCCGAGGCGACCCGGGCGAGCCGCGGATCCCATATCAAGGCACTCCTTACGGTCTCCTCCGACGAGGAGATTACGACGGTCATCGCGCTCAAGGAATTCCGGGACGACCAGTACCTGCTCATGGCTACCGCGGGGGGCGTGGTCAAGAAGGTCACCACGTCGGACTTCCAAAACGCGAAGACCCGCGGAATCATCGCGATTAAGCTCGACGACGGTGACCGGCTCATCGGCGCGACACTCACTTCGGGCTCCGACGAGATTATGCTGATCACCCGGCAAGGCCAGGCGCTCCGCATGACCGAGCAGGATATCCGCCCCCTCGGCCGCGCTTCCCGCGGCGTTACCGGAATCAGGCTTTCCAGCGGAGACGAGCTGGCTGGCGCGCTGCGGGTCACCGAGGATACGCGCATGCTCATCATGACCGAATGCGGCTACGGCAAGCGCGTGGATTTCTCCGAGTTCACCCCCCACGGGCGGGCGACCGGCGGCCAGAAGATTTATACGATTTCCGAGAAGACCGGAGAGATAGTAGGACTGATAAACGTACTGGACGCCGACGAGGTGGTTTGCATAACCAGCCAGGGAAAGACTCTCCGAGTAAAGGCGAAAACCATTTCCGTGATGGGCAGGTCCGCCCAAGGCGTACGCATCCTGAACATCGAGCGACCCGACATCCTCATAGGAATGGACACCGTCGCGAACGAGGACGAGGAAGCGAAGGGGCTCTCCGACGCCCATACCGGTGAAGTATCCATAGCCGGCGAGTTGGATCTTGACGGCTCGGATGAAACCCCCGTTGAAGAGACGGAAGAGTTCTCCGGGGAAGAATCCGGCGAAACGGGGGAGCAAGAGCTTCCCGACGAAGAATGAGGTAAACGGACAGAAAGGACCGTTTACATAAAAAGGAGGACCGCCTGACGAGACCGGGGAACCGGCATTCGTCAGGCGGTTTTTTTTTGCCCTGACGGACGGGGCGTCGATTGACGAATCCCCAAACGTAACTATATTATCTTTATAACGGTGTCAAAATGGTTAATTTAACAGTCCGAAACATACCAGAAGAAATCCTCAAACGTATACGTATATTTGCCGCCAAAGAACGCAGAAGTCTCAATAGCGAACTCCTAATGGTCATCGAGGAGGGGTTGTCCTCTCGTATTTCCGAAAACACAGGAAACCTGGGGCAGGGTGGATCTTCCCTTATTTCAAATGCCGGAAGGAAAAGAATTTGGGAAGAATTATGCGGTGCCTGGAAGGACGAACGGGAGTATGGAGAGATCCGGACAAAGGCATATGGATTCAGGACAGGTAACGAATCCAGGGAATCTTATCCTGATAAAGCGGTTACCAAAGAGGGAGGCATAATCAATGATTCTCTTTGATACGGATGTGTGTCTAGCCTTGTTGAAAGGAAACAGGAAACTGGTTGAGGGATATGCCGATTCACTGGAAGAATTGTGTGTCTCCGCAATAACCGCTCAGGAATTGTTTTCGGCTGCAAATACGTCGACCGACCCGAGTGGAAATCGTCTTCTTGCGGAGAAATTCCTTCTGACGGTCAGGATCATTCATCCCGACATGACTGTCTTGAAATATGCGGCTGATATTCAAACAAAACTTTTACGGGCAGGAAAAAAATCTAATTATTCTGATCTGCTGATATACAGCCTCTCGAAAGCTCATAATGCAAAACTGATAACGGCAGAAAGCAGTCGTTATTGTTTCACGTGAAACAAATTTCATAATGTTTACTACCGTATGGGGAATACGGTTTACCCTCAGGTTGCTGCCGGATCAAAAGGTCCGGCAGCTTTTTTATTTGTAGTAGATTCTTTTTAGGTCTAGATGAGTATTGCCTGCCCTCATTCAAGTTACTCGGAAACGTACGGAATGAAGTGAACAGGAAAATTGATAATATGGGGTATACAGTAATTGCTCAGAAATTTATAAAAAAAGTAAGTTAAAGAAAATTCAAGGGTTTCCGTAGGTTAAAAATGTTTCACGTGAAACATTATTCGCCTTCTGATTTCCAGGAACGATTTGATTTTATCGTACTTCTTCTATGCTTTGTTTCCAGCCGTCGTAATTTGGATGCACGGGTTGCCTTGGTTGCCACTCTCTTTTTGGGGATCCTTGCCGCCCCGATAATCAGGGTAACTATACGATCATACGCAATATCCCTGTTTTTGGATTGTGTCCGCTCTGTATCGACGGCAATAAACATGATTCCTGCAACGTCAATTCGGCTGGACAATCGGTTCTTTACGAGGTCACGCTCTTCAAGAGTAAGTCCTTCCAGGAGATCGAGCGATAAAAATGCGTGAACTTTGGTATTTACCTTGTTGACGTTTTGTCCGCCCGGTCCGCCTGATCGTGCAAAGGTGCAGGTGAGGTGTTCAGCTATGGAGGTGCGAAGAAGTTGTTCGTTCATGGCCCCAGTATCGGGAAGAATATCAAGCGCGTCAATACTGTGAAAATCAAGTAGTAGAAAACACAAGTATATACAGAATATAAAACCGGATGTTATAGTAATCCAAACGGGGTATATATGCTGGGTACAATCATAGAAAGATTGAAGAAGTACGAAGCTTCGAGGTGGGACGTTTTTCCGGAGTTTGACGTATACATGGATCAACTCCTGGCGTGTGCAGGATCGTCAATTTCTTTTTCCGGACAAAACGATACCGACGACATGAGCGAAACGTCCTCGCATCATGAGGACCTGACGACTCATCGGGTGAATAATTACGTTAAGCAGGGCTATTTGCCGAAACCCGAAAACAGGAAGTACTCGAGAGAGCATTTGGCCCGCCTTTACGTCCTCCGGATGACTAAGGGCGACGTCCCGCTTTCCCTTATTTCGGGGGCTCTCGAACGATTGATGCTCAAAGATTCGGCAAGGAAGGTGTCCGAAAATTACGCGGGGTTTCAGGAAGAGCTTATGGGCAGAATTACGAAAAGGCTCGAGGGAGAGGAAAAAAAAACGGTGGATGACGGGGATGGCCTGGATTATCTCGCGTTGTCTTTGGCCGCCGAGGCCCATGTTTTGTCGCTGGTTTCGGAAACCATCTTGTCCATGCGGAATCAGGGTTCAAACCATAAAGACGGGTCATAGGACTTTTCAATTGCGGTTTCGACGCTATCGCCAAGCAGGTAAAAAAAATCGAATCCCGTAATTCGCTCCGCGTCGTCCACGGAAGACGCGAATGCCAGGGGATCCCCGGCGACTCCCCGGTTTGGAACGATGAACGCGATGCAGCGGGTTTCGCTTTCGTTTTTCACTAGCAATACCTTGAAAAAGGCGTCTGGAACCCTGACCCGGTGGTCCCCGATAAATACCCTGTCCCGGGTAACCCTGTCCGAATAAAATACCGGGCCGCTTACGACGTACACCGCGCCGCAGCGTTCCGCCTCTTTTCGTACCGAAGCTTCGAGCTTCGACCAAAGCCCCCTGTTCAGGCCGGGGTTTTGCGGGGATACGTTACTGAAAAAAAACGAGGCGATCATCGAACCTTCCGAAAATTTCATGTCCGCCGCCGGAGCCATATGCCCGCGATCGTAGCCCGAACGGGTATAGTCCCCGTTGTCCGCCGACATAATGGTGCCGACCGAACCGAACGGGTTGTCAGCGGCCTTTGCCGTCAGGGCGAGTTCGGGGTCAGGGAAAAAGCGGTCGGCCCTGGACGCCTCGGTGGCGCGGGCTTCCGCGGCCGTAAGACGATAGGCTACCCAGTCAGGCTGGAGGGTTTCGGGGTTGTAGCGAATGACGCAGCCGGGATGAAACAGAAGCGTGGCCGGCTCGGGTGTCGCGGGAAGCTCGATGAGCGTCGCGCCCGAAAAACAGAGATTGAAGGCAAAAAGCAAAATTCCGAAAAGGCCAAGGGATGCGGTCATGCCATTCGTAATAGCTTATCGCCGGATTTTCGTCCAGGTTTATTTTTGTTGCCGAATTGTCAACGCGCTCTTACATTCGTAGGTAAAGACAGGTTAATCGCAGGAGGTTTGACATGGACTTTATGGAAGCGGTAAGAAATAGAAGAAGCGTTTACGCCATCGGCCACGATAGGCCAATAGATCGCGAAAGTATCCGGACGCTGGTCGGCGAGGCGGTTTTGCACACCCCGTCGCCGTTCAATTCCCAGGCGGGCCGGGTGGTGATTCTCTTCGGCGAGGAAAGCCGGGACTTCTGGAAGATCGTCGAAAAGACCCTGGAACCCATGGTTCCCAAGGAAGCCTTCGGTAAAACGGTCGAGAAGCTCGCGGGATTCGCGGCGGGTCACGGAACGATTCTTTTCTTCGAGGAAGAGGCGATCGTAAAGGGACTTCAGGAGAAATTCCCGGGATATTCCGAAAAATTTCCCGTCTGGTCGACCCAGTCGAACGGCATGTTGGAGTTCGTGACCTGGACCGCCCTTGAGGCGGCGGGTCTCGGCGCCTCGCTACAGCACTACAATCCGGTGATAGACGACGCGGTAAAGGCCCGCTGGAAGCTACCGGCGAGCTGGAAACTCTACGCGGAAATGCCTTTCGGTTCCGTCGTAAGCCCAGCGGGAGATAAGGAATTCACTCCCCTCGACGGGCGCCTGAAATCTTTCGGCTGAGGAAAACGAAAAAAAAAAAGGATTCCCGCTTGACACGTTTTTGAATCGGGTTTAAGTTCGGAATATACCCACTCGGGAAACCGAAGACTTCAAAGGGAAAGGAGACCGGAATGATCAAGAATGCAACCTATACCGCATTTAATATTTGCGATAGCGGCGTATTCGCGTCCGCGTATAGTGGCGACTGGCCCTTCCGGTTTGTCCAGTAGGACATCCTTTACCAGAAGAGAGGACCAGCGCCGTTGGAGGCCTGGTCCTTTTTTTTGCGTTTCCGTTCCCACGCAAAAAAATTGACGCGGATCAGGCCTCATAGCCTCCAAGCGATGCTTCCGGGAGGAAGACCGTGTCAAACAACAAAGAAACGTATAGCATTCAGAAAAACTCGTGGCCCCGGTTCGGAAGAATCGGACTTCTTTGGAACGCCCTTACGGGATGGAGGCTTCTCTATCTCGCCGGGCTTTTGGCCCTGACGTGCGAGGTATTTTTCACCTTCGCCTCGCCGGTCATCGTAAAGCTGACAATCGATAGCGTTATCGGAACCGCCGAACCCTGGGTGCCGGCGCCTCTCGTCTATCTCGTGCGGCCCTTCCTTGGGGAAGGACTCTCGGGCGGCGGGCTGCTTCCGGTTCCCGAAGTCGCGGGAGACGCGGCAACCTCCGCCTGGATTTGGAGGCCTTGGCTCCGAACCCATTTATGGGCCATCGGGATCGCCTTCGTCGCCTTTATCCTTTTGCAGGCCCTGTTCAGCTTCGTGACTTCCTTCAGCGTGAACGTGGCGGCCGAGCGGGCGGCGAAGGCGATGCGCGACCGCCTCTACGGCCATATCCAGGATTTGCCCTACGAGTCGATGCTCCGGGCGCAGACCGGCGATTGGCTGCAGCGCTGCACTTCCGACGTGGATACCACCCGGCGGTTCATCGCCTTCGAGTTCGTGGAGATGTTCCGCACCTTCATTCTCGCGGCCTTCGCGTTTCCCGTGATGGTTTCGTTGAGCCCGCGGCTTACCGCGTGGGGCATCCTCGTGATGCCGGTGATCATGGCGTTCTCGTTCTTTTTCCACAAGGTGGTGGAGAAACTGTTTCTCGGGGCCGACGAGCGCGAGGGCGTTCTGTCGGGAATCGTGCAGGAAAACGTGACGGGCGTGCGGGTCGTTCGGGCCTTCGC
Organism: Spirochaetales bacterium; assembly: GCA_003245785.1. Taxonomy (GTDB): domain Bacteria; phylum Spirochaetota; class Spirochaetia; order Treponematales; family Treponemataceae; genus Teretinema. The sequence continues at coordinate 12,922 of QKCE01000202.1, forward strand.
CCGGCAAAAGTACGAGCTCGAGCGGTTCGGCGAGGCGAATACGCGCTTCAGGGACCAGGTGTTCAAGCTCATCGCCTGGCTCGCCTTCTACTGGGGCTTCTCGAGCTTTCTCGGGCTGTTTCAGTTGGCGGTCGTCCTCGGGTCCGGCCTCTGGCTCTATACGGCCGGGGCGGTTACCCTGGGGACCCTGGTGCTGTTCCTGACCTACGAGCAGCAGGTCCTGTGGCCGATCCGGCAGTTCGGGCGCCTGCTCGCCGATACGGGAAAGACGAAGGTGGCCTTGGGCCGCATGGCGGAATTGCTCGCCCTGTCCCCGGAAAGGGACCTGAACGAGACCGAGATAGTGGAACTGGAGGACGGCAGCGGAATCGCGCGGCACAGGAACCGCGACTGGGCGCTCGGCCCGATCGAGTTCCAGCACGTAAGCTTTTCCTACCCCGACGGAACCGAGGTCTTGAAGGACGTTTCGTTCAGGATGCGTTCCGGCGACCACCTGGCCATCGTGGGCCCGACGGGAAGCGGCAAGTCTACGCTTGTGCATTTGCTGCTCCGGCTTTATGAACCGACTTCCGGCAGGATCCTGATCGACGGCCGGGACGTGAGGACGATCCCCAAGCGGGAACTTCGCGGCAAGATCGCCCTCGTCCTCCAGGACGGGTTCCTGTACGGAAAAACAGTGAGGGAGAACATCTGCATCGGGCAAACCGGCTTGGACGATTCCCGGCTGGTCGAGGCCGCCGAGAAAGCGGCGTTCCACTCGGTGGCCGAGGATTTCCGCGAAGGCTACGCGACGATGGTCGGCGAGCGCGGCGTGACCCTTTCGGGCGGCCAGCGCCAACGGCTTTCCCTCGCGCGGGCCCTTATCAGGAAAACGCCGATCCTGGTGCTGGACGACTCCCTGAGCGCGGTGGATACCGAGACGGACCGGACCATACGGGATGCGATAGGGAAGGGTTCCGCGGTTGGGGACGGGGGGACGACGACGATAATTATCGCCCATCGCCTTACCACCCTCGCCGAGGCGGATCAGATACTGGTCCTGGAAAACGGACGGGTAACCGCCCACGGAAGGCATGAGGATCTGGTCGTGAAACCGGGTCTTTACCGCAGGTTGGCGGAGCTGCAAAGCGCCATATGCGGTTGATTTGCAAGGAAGCGAAAAATGTCGGAAAACAAGGAATTTGAGGAAAAGGATTACAGCTCCCGGTTCGACTGGGAGATTTGGAAAAAAATACTGCGTTTCGGGAAGGCCCTGTATCCCCTCATCGGGATCATGGTTTTCATCATGATCGGGGTCGCCGTCATCGACGGCGTATTTCCCCAAATGACCCGATACGCCATAGACGTATTGGTCCCGGCCCTCGGAACGCCGGGAATCGAAAAACGCATCGCGGCCTTCATCGTGAAGTATGCCCTGTTGGCCCTCTGGCAAGGAATAAACGTCTGGGGGTTCATCATCATCGCGGGAATCATCGAGGTACGGCTCTGCCACACCCTCCGGGACAAGGCGTTCAATCGCCTTCAGGAGCTGAGCTTTTCGTACTACGACCGGACTCCCGCGGGGTGGATCATGGCGCGGATGACCTCGGACGCCCAGAAACTGGGAGACACCATCGCCTGGGGAATTGTCGACTTGGTCTGGGGCAGCGCGATGATGGCATCGATCGTGTTTTTCATGCTGGCGATGTACCCGCTTCTCGCGGTTATAACGCTGTCCTTCGTGCCATTCCTCCTGGCCGCCACGTTCTGGTTCCAAAAGCGGATCCTGCAGGCCCAGCGGAAGGCGCGAAAGGCGAATTCGATCCTCACGGGAACGTTCAATGAAGGGCTTCAAGGCGCGCGCACCTCGAAAACGCTCGTGCTCGAATCGTACAACCGTACCGAATTCGGCGCGAAAAGCTCAACGCTCCGGGATCATTCAATCAGGGCCGCGCGGCTTTCGGCCCTGTACCTTCCGATCGTGATTTTCCTCGCCGCGACGGGCGCCGCCCTGGCGCTCGGCGCCGGCGGGACCTTCGTGGTGAAGGGCATGATTACCTTTGGAACCCTCGTGGCGTTCGTGAACTACGCCATGATGTTTTTCGATCCGGCCCGCGAGGTCGCCCGGGTACTTTCGGAATTCCAGGCGGCCCAGGCGAGCGCCGAACGGCTTTTGGGCCTCGTGGAGACCGAGCCGGAAATAATGGACCGGGACGGGGCGATCGCCGATGGCGACGTGCGGGGCGAATTGGCCCTGGACGGGGTTTCGTTCCGGTATTCCGAGAACGGGCCCTGGATTTTCAGGGACTTCTCCCTCGCGATTCCCGAGGGGCAGACCCTTGCCGTGGTCGGTGAAACCGGCTGCGGCAAGTCGACCCTGGTCAACCTGCTTTGCCGGTTTTACGAGCCCCAGGAAGGCTCGATTCTCGTGGACGGGGCGGATTACCGCGAACGGACCCAGCATTGGCTGCATAGCCGGCTCGGGTACGTACTGCAGACCCCGCTCCTGTTCTCGGGAACGATCCGGGACAATATCCGGTACGGCAGGCTCGACGCCTCGGAAGGGGATATAATCGAGGCGGCCCGGGGCGCCAACGCCCTTGGCTTTATAGAGAAGCTCGAAAATGGCTTCGACACGACGGTCGGCGAGGGGGGCGTGCTCCTTTCCGTCGGCCAAAAGCAGCTTATCAGCCTGGCGAGGGCCCTGGTCGCGGATCCCCGGATCATGGTGCTCGACGAGGCCACGAGTTCGGTGGATACCGAGACCGAGGTCCTCATCCAGGGCGCGGTTGACCGGCTTCTCGCGAACCGGACGAGCATCGTGATCGCCCACCGGCTTTCCACGATCCGGAACGCGGACCGAATCATCGTGATGGACGCGGGACGGGTTATCGAGGACGGTACTCACGAGGACCTTCTCGCCTTACGAGGGGTGTACTGGAAGCTTTATACGCGCCAGTTCCTCGACGAGGACTCCCTGGCGGAGGCCGCCCGTTCCGGCGGCGACGAGGAAGAAGTCCGGGCCTAACGCCTTTGCCCGAAACGCCGAGGGCTGAAAAAATACTGCAGCGGGCGCATCCTCGCTTGAGGAAGCGCCCGCTTTTTGATAGGGTATCTCCGAAAGCACGGCAGACAGGTCACGTATTCCCGATGCCGAACCGCGAAAAGGAGAGTTCCCGCCATGCATGTGGTTTGTCTCGATCTCGAAGGCGTGTTGGTTCCCGAAATTTGGATAGAGTTTTCCCTCGCCACTAAAATAGAAGACCTCAAGATTACTACCCGCGACGAGCCGGATTACGACAAGCTCATGCGGTATCGTCTCGATATACTTGACGGGCACGGGCTGAAGCTGGCGGATATCCAGCGGGTTATCGGGGGAATGGATCCCCTTCCCGGCGCCGGGGAGTTCATCGCGGAGCTGAAGGCGACGGCCCAGGTAATAATCCTTTCGGACACCTTTACCCAGTTCGCGAAACCGTTGATGGAAAAACTCGGGTATCCGACCCTGTTTTGCAACAGCCTCGTCGTCGATCCGGACGGGAAGGTATCGGGATACGAGCTGCGGCAAAAAGACGGCAAGCGGAAGGCCGTGGAAGCCCTGAAATCGCTCAACATGAAGGTGTTCGCCGCGGGCGACTCCTTCAATGACCTTTCGATGATAAAAGCCGCGGACTCGGGAGCCCTTTTCCGGTCTCCCGAATCGATACGGAAACAAAACCCCCAAATACCGGCGTATGAAACCTACGATGAACTGCTCGACCGGGTGAAAGGGTTCGTCAGGGACTAGGAAGCCGACGCGTTCGCGCCGTCTCCCAAATGAGCCTCCCCCACGCGCAAGAGTAGCGAAAAGGCAAGGGTAAGCGCGCCGAGAAGGGCGAATGTCGCGGAAAGGGAATGGTCGCTTAATAGTCCAACCGCCGGATAGAGCGCGGTGGTGAGGATGCGTTCCATCATGGAAACCCCCGAGAGTACCGTGGCGCGTTGGCGGCTTGCGATTTGCGCGTTCATGAGCGCCGACAGCATGGGCCGCCGGAACATCTTCAGGATGGTAATCCCGAATATCGCGACCAGCGCCGCCCCGATTCCCGGCACGAAGGCGATGAGCAGGTAAAGTGCGCCGGGTATTCCCGAGGAGAGGAAAAGGGTCCTGGCCGTCCCGAGACGTTTCCGGACCGGTTCCGAAAACGCGAGGAGAGCGGTCGCGCCGAGGTTGAAGGCGGCGGGAACGAATCCCTGTGCCCCTAGCGGAAAGCCGTTTTTCATCAGCAGGGCTTGGTAAAACCAGAACATGAAAAAAGTCATCGACGAGATGGCCGCGTAATTGAGGCTGAACCTCGTGAGGCTTGAACGCCGAAAAATGAATTTGAACCCCTCGAGGCCGGCCTTGAGGGGATTCCCCCGTTCCCTTTCCCGTTCGGGCTCCGGCGCGAAGAGGGCGATGAGCCCGGAAATGAAAATCGCCGCCGCCGTCCCGAGAAACACGAGGCCGAGGGCCCGTTCGTAGGGAACAATGCCGGATCCCGCGAAGAGCGTTCCCGCGGGGAAACCGATAAGAAGACCCAGGGTTCCGGCGGCGTCGTAACGGGAGAGAAACCGCGAGCTTTCCTCTTCCAGGCCCTCCGCCATGAGCGTTTCGTAAAACAGGGCGGTGTCCGCGCCGCTGAATAGCGTCATCCCGACGGCGCAAATCAATTCCGCCGCGGCAAGAACCGGGAAGGATCGGGTGAACGCGAAGATCGCAAACCCGCCGCCGAAGAAAAGCGAACCCAGGAAGAGGGACCACTTGCGGCCGAAGCGATCCGCTACCACCCCCGTGGGTATCTCGAAAACGAACATCCCCGCGCCGAAAACGCATTCCAGCAGGAACATCTGGGTATAGGAAAACCCCAGGCGCACCAGGAAAAAGGGCACCGCGAGGGCGCCGAAAAACTGGAGGTTCTTCAGGAAATTGAAGGCATACAGAACGCGGTGGCGTGAGCCGTGATGTATCGCGATCACGTGGCCAAAGTCCTGTACATGGGTACTTCCCCGGGTAGGAGCTCGAGGACGTGACGCTCGCAGGGCAGCCGTTCGGAGGGATCGTGGGTTACGTGGAGGAGGGTGGTTCGGCGGGAATTCCCGATAGACTCGAGAAGGTTGAGTACGAGCCGTCGGTGGGCGTCGTCGAGCCCGTGACAGGGTTCGTCCAGTATCAGGATCAGCGGGTTCTTTACCACTGCGCGGAGGATCAGCACCGCCCGCTGTTCGCCGTAGGAAAGCTCGGAGAACCGCTCCTTCTCCCTTCCCGAAAAACCGCCGAGCTCGAGCCAGGCTTTCGCCTTTCTGGTTTCCTCCTCGGCCTTCTGGCAATACAGGCCGATGGAATCGTGGAAGCCCGAGAGCACGACGGATTCCACGTCAATGTCGCCGACGAGCCGGAATTCGACGTGCATCCGGTAGGAAACGATGCCCAGCCGTTCCTTGATTTCCCATATCGTCTCGCCGGTACCGCGCCTCTTGCCGAAAAGGCGTACGTCGTTTCGGTAGACCTGGGTATTGTCGCCGGTTATGAGTTCGAGGAACGTGGTTTTGCCGCTTCCGTTCGGTCCGCGGATAAGCCAGTGAACCCCGTTTTCCAGGGTCCAATCAACCGAGTCCAGCACTTTGCGCCCGGACCATTCGACCGTGACCTTCCTCATCTCGACGAGGGGAACGTCCTTAGGCGCCGCGGCGCTTGTGGCGTCGTCCTCCTTCCGGTCGATCAGGGGGGACAACGAGGCCGCGAGTCGGGCTTGCTCGTTCGCGCTCCGTTCACGTTCGCTATCCCGCTCCCTGTCCTTCCATTCGAGAAAAGCCCCGATTTTGCCCGAATATGAAATTCTGCCATCGGAAAGTTCCAGTGCGTGCGTAATTCCGCGGGGAATCCTTTCCGGTCTCTCCATGACGAGGAGCAGGGAACCCTGGCCTCGCGTATATTCGTCAAGGCGGGCTTCGATAGCCTCCCGACCCTGGGTATCGACGCCGTCGAAGGGGTCTTCGATCACCAGGAGTAACGGGTCCGCCAGGAGCGCCTCGCAAAGCAGCATGCGACGGGTCTCGCCGGTGGAAAGGTACTTGATACCCCTGTCCCCGAAGCGGTTCACCCCGCAGGCGACGACGACGGGATCGTTCGAAAGCGATTCGAAGGGAACGCCGGCCTTCTTGGCGATGAAGGCGAAGGCGGTTCGTCCCGGGTCGACGCCCCCCTCGGTGAAGTCCGAATCGTCATGGGCTCGCTCGTACTCGATGAGCGCGGCCGCTTCGGAAAACGACACGAAACGGGTTTTTTCCGGCGGAATGGGGAGCTCCATCCGGCCCTGAATCCCGATATTTGCCCTATTTCCGCCGGCCAGGGACGAAAGCATATCTGTCCCGGATTCGTTGTCCCCGGTGAGAAGCCAGTGGTCTCCGCGCTTCCATAACCACTCCGAAAGGTACACGCGGGGCGTTCCGTCGCGGGACAGGGCGAGATCGCGAAAAAAGAGCGTATTGTCCGGTTTTTGCACATTTCTTTCCATGAATGGGATACAATACACTGAAGTTATGGACCTTGAGAAGAAGATTATTCCGGATCGCCGAGAGACGGAAACGGGGTTGTTTGAATCAAGATTGCTCAACGAAAATATCCGCCGCCTCCAGGTAATCGGGTGGATCGGAATACCCATAAATTTGCTGTTGGAGGGAATCGGCGCGTTACAGGACGGGCTTCATTCGCTGGCGGAACCCGTTTCGCTGCTTCGTTGCCTTTGGATCGCCGCGACCCTGATTTATATCGCCGTGACCGGACGCGTCGGAGCGGACGAGGTTCCCGGGAAAAGGAAGCGGGTAGCGTTTACCCTCGCCGCCATGCTGTGTACCCTCTTCGCGAGCGCCATCACGGTATACAAGGTAACGGCGGAAACGGCTACGCTGGTCTATATCGTCGTGGTCCTCCTTATAGGCGCGTTTTTGTTCGTGGATTCGGCTACCTTCATGATTATCGTTCTCCCGGGACTCGTTACCCTGTACGTGGGCCTTTTTTCCCGCACGATCGAGCCGTCCCGCCTCGTTACCGTTCTCGTGAATATTACCGCAATCCATTTTTTCGCGGGGATGCTTGCCACGTTCAACCTGAGGATGAAGGAACGGCAATTCGAGAGCGATCGCGCCCTGTTACGGCTGAACAACGAGCTCAAGGCGCTGTCGGAACTCGACGGACTCACCGGTTTGCCAAATCGACGGAAAATAGACGAAATTATCGAATTTTGGAAATCGGTGTACGCCCGCAAGCCCGATTCCCTCGCCGTGATCATGATCGACGTGGACTACTTCAAGGAATATAACGATACGCTCGGGCATCTCGCGGGAGACGACGCATTGAAGCAAATAGCGGCCGTTATCTCAAAATGCCTCTACAGGGACGCGGATTTCGTGGGCCGGTTCGGCGGCGAGGAATTCATGGTCCTTTTGCCGGGTATATCCCGCTTGGGGGCATTTACGATCGCTGAACGCATACGGCTCGCGGTGCAGGATTCCCGTATCGTATACGACGGGAAATTCGCGAAGACGGTAACGGTCAGCGCAGGCGTCGCCTATTCCGAAATGTGCTCACGCGAGGCTTTCGACCTCATGATTTCCCTTTCGGACAACGCGCTTTACGAGGCGAAACAGGGCGGCAGGAACTGCGTGATCATACAGGATATGTTCTGACGATGATATCCGCTATGGTCTCCCTCCGCCTCCGCTGAGACTCCCCTCCCTCGGCCTTTTTTTGCACGAACCCTATATCGTAGTCTCCGAACGCCGTTCCGGCCTCGAATTGAAGCAGACCGGCCGCGAAGGGACCGTTTTCCAGGACGAGCCGAGGAACGAGAGCGAGCCCGAGACCGAGTCGCGCGAGGGCGAGTATCGCCTCGTTTCCCGCGGTTTCCGCCGCGATTACCGGCTTTGCGGATGAATCCCTTGCCCAGCGGTCAAACCGTTCCCTCGCAAGCCCGTTTTTTGGGAGGATGACCGGTACTGAAGAAAGAACCCGTTCGAGGGAATCCGTCGGCATTTTCGGCGCAGAGATCGCCGAACCGGTTCGGGAGAGGGGAATATTCGCGAAGGAGCCCGTCGCCGAGGTGACGAAAACGAGAGGCGTTTTCTGTACAGAGTGGCAGTGGAGGTCGGGGAAGCCTCCGGCGGGGAGCGCCGCGAGCCCGAGATCGGCCATGCCGCCCCGAACCGCGTCCGCGGCTCCCGCGGGATCTCCCGTATCGACCGAGAGTTTCAATCCCGGATGTTCCCGGCTGAGGGCCTCCACGAGGGGCGGCAGAATCGAATAGCAGGCGGTGACCGAGGCGTATACCCTCAAAATACCCTTAAGTCCCTCGTCCTGTTCGGCGATGCGGATTCCCAGGTCTTTTCTTTCATGTACCGCCTTTCGGGCGAAATCGAGAAAGGTTTCCCCTTCCCTGGTCAACGAAACCGCCCGGGTATCCCGGGCAAGGAGCCGGGTCCCGAGTTCTTCCTCGAGCCGTGAAACGAGCCGGCTCAGGGCCGAGGGGCTCAAATGGACCCGCGCCGCCGCCTGCGCGAAGTGAAGCGTCTCCGAAAGGGCGATAAAAGCCGAAAGCTCATGGAAATCCATGAGAAGAGTATCGGTGATTGATGCGTAATATGCAATGGTAAGGTGCAAAAGTTTCGCTTTACGCATTAATACATATACGTTATAACGGATATACATCGAAGGTAAACGTAATTTTTTAAGGAGATACACAATGAATTATTTCAATTCCATTCCGTGGCGGGCGGCGCTCATGCAGCTCGGGACCTGCCGGTTCATGGATCGCAACGAATTCAACGAAGGAACCGAGGCTCTCAAGGGGAAGAAAATCGTTATCGTGGGCTGCGGCGCCCAGGGCTTGAACCAGGGTCTCAACCTGCGCGATTCAGGTCTCGACGTAAGCTACGCGCTCCGCAAGGAAGCGATCGAACAGAAACGGGCGAGCTGGAAGAACGCCACCGAGAATGGCTTCAAGGTCGGCACCTACGACGAACTCATTCCTTCCGCCGATTTGGTGGGTAACCTAACCCCGGATAAGCAGCATTCGAACGTCATCGCCTCCGTAATGCCCTTGATGAAGAAAGGTTCTTCCCTTTGGTACAGCCACGGATTCAATATCGTGGAAGAGGGTATGCAGATCCGCAAGGATATTACCGTGGTCATGATGGCTCCCAAGGGTCCGGGTTCCGAGGTCCGCGTGGAGTATTCCCGCGGATTCGGCATTCCGACCCTCATCGCCGTGCATCCCGAAAACGATCCCGACAAGCGCGGCTGGGCGATCGCCAAGGCCCTTGCGGTCGGCACGGGCGGAAGCCGGGCTGGCGTGCTCGAGTCCAGTTTCGTCGCCGAGGTCAAGTCCGACCTGATGGGCGAGCAGACCATTCTCTGCGGCATGCTCCAGACCGGCAGCCTCCTTTGCTTCGACAAGATGGTTGAAAAGGGCATCGACAAGGGCTGGGCGTCCAAATTCATCCAGTACGGCTGGGAAACAATTACCGAGGCGCTCAAGTGGGGCGGCATCACCGGGATGATGGACCGGCTTTCGAATCCCGCGAAGCTGAAGGCCCACGCGCTTTCGCTTGAACTCAAGAAGATCATGGGCCCCCTCTACCGCAAGCATCAGGACGATATTATCTCCGGGGAATTCTCCTCGACAATGATGAAGGACTGGGAGGCGGACGATAAGAACCTGCTCGCCTGGCGCGAGGCCACGGGCAAGACCGCATTCGAGCAAACCCCCGCGGGTGCCGTCGACATTACCGAGCAGGAATACTTCGACAAGGGCGTGCTCATGGTCGCCATGGTGAAGGCCGGCGTCGAGCTCGCCTTCGAGACCATGACCGACGCGGGCATCAAGGCGGAGAGCGCCTATTACGAGTCGCTTCACGAGACCCCGCTCATCGCGAACCTGATCAGCCGTAAGAAGCTCTACGAGATGAACAAAGTCATCTCCGACACGGCGGAATACGGCTGCTACCTCTTCGACAACGCCTGCCGTCCCCTCCTCAAGGATTTCATGGCCAAGGTCGATACCGACGTCATCGGCAAGGGCCTCGCCGCGAAGGACAACTCGGTCGCGAACCGCGAACTCGTGCGCGTTAACGAGGAAATCCGCACCCATCCCGTGGAGAAGGTGGGAAAGACCCTTCGCGCCTATATGACCGCGATGAAGGAAGTGATCGCCTAACCGCGATTCCCCGCGTTTCCGGCTCCCCGATGCGTTTCGGGGAGCTTTTTTTTGCCCAGACAGGGCAATTCCCGCGCGAAAATTTTAACCATTCGCAGCGTGGCCCGGTTCCGCCTGCGCGGCGCGGGCTTCCGGTTACGCGCAGGGGGAGCTCGAGGCGATGATCAGGATGGTTGAGGATAAAATGTTCTAGTAACCCGCCGTCGAGGTTCAGTCGCCCGCGGGAATCCTCGTGTTTCGTTCCCAAAACACTCCCTTCGCGAAGCCTTGGATCGCGCGGTCGGATTCCGCCCTTTCCAGTCGCTTCTCTGCCCACACGCAATATTCCCCGTTCGTTTCGATACCGCACCAGGCGCGCCCCAGTTTTTTAGCGACCACGGAGGTGGTCCCCGATCCCAGGAACGGGTCGAAGACAGTGTCGCCCGGATCGCTGCTCGCGAGTATCATTCGGGCCAGGAGTTTTTCGGGCTTTTGGGTGGGATGGTCCGTGTTTTCCGGCATGGACCAATAGGGGATCGAGATATCGTCCCAAAAATTGGAGGGATGCGTGGCGCGAAACTTTCCTTGGGCGGTCTCGCTCCAATCCTTCGGTTCGCCGTTTTCGCGGTAGGGCGCGAGGACGCGCCGGTTAAGCATTACCGCGTCAACGTTGAATTTCCAGTCCTTTCCGACCGTCGCGAACCAGATATCCTCCGAACAGTTTTTCCAGTTACGCTTGGCCCCCCGGCCCTTTTCGCGTTGCCAGGTAATCCTGTTCCGCACGGTAAAGCCGCGGGAGAGGGCTTCGTACACCATGGGGGAGGACCGCCAGTCACAGCACACGTATACGCTCGCGTTCGCCTTCAGGAGAGGCCGGGCCGCCGAAAGCCAGGAGGCAACGAGGCTCGTATACTCGGCGGGATCGGTTTCCCGGAATACTGAACCATGGAAATCTTTCGTGAGGTTGTACGGGGGGTCAACGATCAGAAGATCGACGAAGTCCCGGGGGAAATGGGGTGCCAGGGCGAGAAAGTCGCCCTGGACGGTTTTTCTGAGCACCGAATCGAGCGCGAGGGGCGTTCCCGGTTCCGGGCGGAACACCCTCGCGCCGTAGAGCGCGCGCTCGTCCTCATTCACCGTTAGGGTGCGATTTCGGGGCGCGCGCTTTTTTTCGGTACCGTCGTTCACCTTACGGCTTTTTGAAGGTCAGAAACCCGGTCGGTTTTTTCCCAGGGGAAGCCCTCTCGGCCGAAATGACCGTAGGACGCCGTCGCCTGGTATATCGGCCGGCAAAGATCGAGGGTCGAGACGATTCCCGCGGGGGTCAGGTCAAAGGTACCCCTGACAGCCTCGATGATTTTCGTTTCGTCCACCGTGCCGGTACCGAAGGTATCGACCATGACGGACACGGGGAAGGGCACGCCGATCGCGTAGGCCAACTGGATCTCGCATCGCTCGGCAAAACCGGCGGCCACGACGTTCTTGGCTACGTACCGCGCCATGTACGCCGCGGAACGGTCGACCTTCGAGGGATCCTTTCCCGAGAATGCGCCGCCGCCGTGCCGGCCCATGCCGCCGTATGTGTCGACGATGATCTTCCTTCCCGTCAGCCCGGTATCCCCGAAGGGTCCGCCGATCACGAAGCGCCCCGTCGGGTTGATGAAATAGCGGGTATTCTTGTCGAGTAGCCCGGTGGGTTCGAGTATCGGCTTTATGATCTGGTCGATTACCGTTTCCTGGATGGTGGCATGGCTCAAGTCGGGGTCATGCTGGTGCGAAACCACCACCGTGTCGATGCGAACGGGCTTGTGGCCGTCGTATTCCACCGTCACCTGGCTTTTCGCGTCGGGACGAAGCCAGGGAATGATACGGGATTTTCGGAGTTCAGCCGCGCGGCGAAGGATCGAGTGGGAATACATGATGGGGGCGGGCATCAGCTCCGGGGTCTCGGTGCAGGCGAAACCGAACATCATGCCCTGGTCGCCGGCGCCCTGCTGCCCCTTGTACTCGGAGAGTCCGGTACCCGCTACGCCTTGGTTGATATCGGGCGACTGGGCATGGATCATGTCGAGAACGGCCATGGAATCGCAATCGAGACCGTATTCCGAGTGGGTATAGCCGATATCGCGGGCGATATTGCGGGCGATGCCCTGCACGTCCACGTAGGTATTGGTAGTTATCTCGCCGCCGACCAGCACGAGGGCCGTGGAAGCGAAGGTTTCGCAGGCGACGTGACTGGACGGGTCGTCGCGCAGGCAGGCGTCGAGGATCGCGTCGGAGATTTGGTCGCAAAGCTTGTCAGGATGGCCTTCCCCCACGGATTCCGAGGTAAAAAGGTGTCGTGTCGAGTTCATTCCAATGGGCTCCCTTGAATTACGGGTTGTTTCATATTAACCTAAATATAAACTAAACGGGTTGGATTGACCAGAAATAACGAATATCAAGCCGTCGGTCGGCCAGGAAGCGGCGCGGTTTCAAGGAGCGGTTATGGCGTTGTACAAGGCGTATCCAAAGGCGGGGAAAACCTGCAAGGTTACCTTTGAGCTCCCCGAGGAAGCCACGAGGGGCGTTTCCTCTATCGCCCTCGTTGGGGACTTCAATGATTGGGACCAGAAAAAGGACTTGCTGAAAAAAAATAAAGACGGGCTTTTTTCCCTGACGCTGACTCTCGAACAGGGCCGGGAATACCAGTTTCGGTACCTCATGGACGGCTCACGCTGGGAAAACGACTGGAGCGCCGATAAATACTCGGCCTCCAGCTTCGGAAATTGCGATAACTCCGTGGTGATCGTCTAGCTCAATCCTGAACAGAAAAACTATCGTCCAAAATAGAGACCTTGCCCCTCAAACCGCTTGAAAGCCGGACGTTTTTCGACGTATCGATGAAGATCGCCTCTACTCCCTCCGTATTCTCCACGAGCCGCATTCCCTCCTCGGGTCCGAGCAGGAAGGTCGTAGTGGAAAGGGCGTCGGCGTCGATCGATCTCGCGGTGACGATCGAGACGGAGAGGAGGCCGTTGTCTTCCGGGTATCCCGTGAACGGGTCGAGGATATGGTGGTACCGCTTGCCGTTTTCGATGAAATAACGCTCATACACGCCGGAGGTCACGATTGCCTTGTCGACGACCTCGATGCTCAGCGCCGAGCCGCCCTCGTCCGTTTCGGGATTGCGTATCCCGATCTTCCAGGGCTTGTCCGCCGATTTTTCCCCGATCGCGAGGATGTTGCCGCCCAGGTCGATAATCGCCTTCTTGATTCCGTGGGACTTGACGATGCGGGCCGCTTCGTCAGCCGCATAGCCTTTCGCGATGGCCCCGAGATCGAGTTTCATGCCCTTTTTGGGGAGGTAAACCGTACCGGCTGCCCGGTCAACGACTATCGATTTCCAGTCGATGAGCGATATCGCCTCCTTGAGGGCCTGAGGCGAGGGAACCGCCGCGTACTCCGTGCCGATATTCCATGCTTTCACCAGGGGCCCGACCGAGGGATCCAGCTTGCCGCCCGACAACTTCGCGAAGGCCAGGCCTTCCTCGAGAATTTCGAGGGTTTCGGCCGCTGCCTTGACCGGCATTATACCCGCCTGGGCGTTGATCTCCGCCACGTTCGTATCGTCGCGATTCGCGCTCAAGATCGACTCGAGTTCGCGGAGTCGCGAGAAAACTTCGTCGTATATTTTCGAGGTGCCCTTGTCGTACAAATTAACCGTGCATACGGTGCCGAGCACGAACTCGGTCCTGGGCTCGGCGGTTTTTCCGCAAGAAGAAAACAGGGGGAATACGAGGAGCAGGGCGAGAAAGGCGGGGTGAAAGCGTTTCATAGGGGTTAACTATAACAATCCGCGTAAGATATTTAAAGGGTGCTTTTCTTTTGCCGCTTTTGGTTGTAGAGGTAAAGGTCGCTTTCCTCGATTATCCGTTCGAGAGAGGGAGCCTTTTCTCCGGGCGGGGTAAAAACGAATCCCCAGCTGGCCGACAGAACCCAGGGATACAGCTTTTTTTCGTTGAACTCGCGCATTAATTGCTCGATCCGGGCCAAGGCCTTATCGAGGGTTTCCCTCGTTACGTCGGTCAGGATGACGATGAATTCGTCTCCACCATAGCGGACCAAAAGGTCCTGATCGCGGAAGCTCCGTTTGAAGATGTCGGAGAGGGCAAGGATCGCGGTATCTCCCTCCTTATGGCCCCAGGTATCGTTTATCGCCTTGAGCCCGTCCATGTCGACGAAAATGACGCCCCCGGACTTTCCCTCCGAAAGCGCGCGCTCGAAGCGTTCCTTGCCGGTGGAATACAGGGCTCTCCGGTTATAAAGGCCGGTGAACTCGTCGATCAGGGAAATTTGCGAGAGTGTATAGTTTTTCCGCGTTAACGTGCGGATATGGGCGGTCAATTCGTCATTGGTTACCGCCGACTCGATGATATGGGAAAGCGTTTCCTGGATAAGCCAGAATTGATCGAACTGGTCTTCGGACATCGAGAGCGCGAGATAGCCGAAGGTGGCGTGATTATGGGCGAGGCAAAACAGCATTAAATGCGCCCCGCAATCCTTAACGGCGAGCGACAGCAGGCTTTCTATCTCGAGGGTCGTGAAGTTACCCTCCGGCACCTGCAAGGGGTTTCCGCGCCGGTAATCGATCCGTATTTCGCCCCGTTTGGGGTCGTCGGGACAGATCAGAACCAGCTGGGCGCGGTTTACCGCGAGGGCGGGAATGCTCGCGGCGATCGACTGCAGGCTGTCATGAAGGGTAGTTTTTTCCGCGAGCAACTCGTTTCCCTTTTTATAGAATTCGAGGGCACCCAGGTCTCTCTGGTGCATGCGCTTGAATTTCTGTACCCGGGCCTGTATGAGGTACCTGAACGCGTCTATGAATACCGAGTTCATGAAGGTCTGTTCTTCCGGATCCTGGGCCTGCAGGAGGGCGATGGTCCATTGCGTGGAGAAGGCGTCCAATATTGAGGGGGGAATTTCGCCGAAATTATAGAGGGACCGGAGCGAGGCGGAAACGAAGGCGGCGAAAATCGCCGGATCACGGGCGTCCATACTTTGCTTTATTACATCCCGCAGGTTGTGCCTGAAATCGGATTCCTTCCTGAGTAGCTCGTCGTCTTCCATCTGGTCGTCTGCGAGAGTCAGGTCCTCGGCGGGAATCAGGGCCGCCAGACCCGTCGCGTTGCAGCCGCAGGAATCCCTCCGAAGGTAACTGGCGGGATATTCGGTCCAGAGTGATTCGTACTTTGTGATTTTGCCGAAATCCGAGGCGATGCGCCCCAAGAGGGTCGCGATCATGGTGGATATGGGGTACACGACGGATGAAAGGCTGCATGGAATCATCGCGGACTCTTCGGCCTCGTCGAAGGAAACTACCGCGATATCCTGGGGCACGGATATGCCGTTGTTGACGAATTCGGCAATCGCCGAGGCGGCCCCCCGGTCGTTCATGCAAATCAAAACATCCGGCGCGGCGGCCTTCGAACGGTAAATTTTTCGCGCGGTTTCGGTGCCTGAATCGAGGGAAAAGTCTCCCGGGAAAACCCACTCATCGGGAATCGAGAGGGAGTACGTGCCGAGCAGCTCCGTTATCCTCCGGAGCCTCCGGCTGCTCAAGCTTTCGTCCGAGTCGGGTCCGAGGAGGACGGAAAACCGCCTGTATCCGTGGATTTCCGCGAGATGCCGCACCATGCGCTCGATGGCGGGGCCTTCGTCGCAGTCGACGCTGTAGATCCCCTCCAGCCGCGAAAAAAGGGCGTAAACGGGAATATCCCCGAGCCTTTCGAGAAGCGCCTTCGCGGCTGTCGTCGGATTGAAGGGGGCGATCGAGTTCGGGAGAACGATGACCGCGTCGACGACCTCGGGGCCGGGCAGGGAATATATCCAGGAGTAATTGCCGGATGCGGCGCCGCGGTCCATCTGGCCGCCGAAAAAGAACACGAGGCGGATTCCGAGCTCCTCCGCCTTACGGAGAAGCTCGGAGATTATCAGGTGGTTGAAGTAGCTTTCAACGGAATCGAGCAACACGCCGACGTTCAGGCGATCGGCGGCGCTGCCCGTTCCTTTCTTCTCCCCGCGATCCATACCTCGAAGTATCGGGGTTGACCGATTATTTTACAAATCTGATATGGAGCTCGTCGAGCTGTTTCTGGTCGACCTCGCTCGGGCACTCGTCCATGGGGCTTTGCGCGAAGCTGTTCTTGGGGAAGGCTATGACCTCTTTGATCGAGGTTTCGCCCGCCATGAGCATGACCAGGCGGTCCAGCCCGGGGGCGATACCGCCGTGGGGCGGGGCGCCGTACTTGAACGCCTCGGTGAGGAACCCGAATTTCTTCTGCCCTTCCTCTTCGTCGAAGCCCACGATCTTGAAGATGCGCTTCTGGAGATCGGGATCATGGATACGGATGGAACCCGACGCGAGTTCGTAGCCGTTGAGGACGAGGTCGTAAAGGTCGCCCTTCACGCTGCCCGGGTCGGACTCGAGGGTCGCATGGTATTTGTCCTGGGGCCAGGTGAACATATGGTGGGCCGTATCCCACTTACCCTCTTCCTCGTTGTATTCGAACATCGGGAAATCCACGATCCAGGCGAATTCGAAGCGGCCCTCGGCGCAAAGATCGAGATCCTTGCCGAGCCGGGTTCGGACGGCGCCCAGGGCCGCGCACGCGGTTTTCGCCTTCGCGTCGGCGACGAAGAGGAGAAGGTCGCCCCTTTTCGCGCCGAGGAGGGCGCATACGTCGCCGGATTTGCCCTCGAAGAACTTGGAAACGCCGCCCTCAAGCGCCGGGGCTTCGTCGGTCCCACCGACCTTCATCCAGCCGAGGCCCTTGGCCTTGTAAATCTTCGCGGTCCCCTCGAGGTCCTCGATCATCTTTCGGCTGTATTTTTCCGCGACGCCGGGAACGACGAGGGCTTTTACCGCGCCTCCGGAAGCGAGGGCGTCCTTGAAGGCCTGGAAGGTACCCATCTCGGCGAGGGGCGCCCCGTTGGCCATTTCCATGCCGAAGCGAAGTTCGGGCTTGTCGGTGCCGTAGAGGTCGATGGCGTCGTCGTAGGCGATGCGGCGGAAGGTCACGGGCAGCTCGACGTTCATGGTCTTGCGGAAGATATGGCCCATCATGCCCTCGATGAGAGCGAGGATGTCGTCCCGGGATACGAAACTCATCTCGAGGTCGATCTGTGTGAACTCGGGCTGCCGGTCCCCGCGGGCGTCCTCGTCGCGATAGCAACGGGCGATCTGGAAGTACCGGTCGAAGCCGGAGACCATGAGAATCTGCTTGTAGAGCTGGGGAGACTGGGGGAGCGCGTAGAACTGGCCCGGATAGAGGCGGGAAGGCACGAGGTAGTCGCGTGCCCCTTCCGGGGTCGACTTGATGAAGGTCGGGGTTTCGATCTCGAGGAAGTTGCGCTCGGTGAGGTATTCGCGGGTAGCGAAGGTGACCTTCGAGCGAAGCTCGAGGTGCTTGCGCATGGAGTCCGAACGGAGGTCGAGGTAGCGGTACTTGAGCCTGAGTTCCTCGCTGGCGTTCGTCTTTTCGTCGATCATGAAGGGGAGGGTATCGGATGCGGAAAGCACCTCGATGGACTTGGCGACCACTTCGACTGACCCGGTGGGCATGTCGGAGTTTATCATATTGTCCGGCCTGGACCGCACGACGCCCTCGATCGCCACGCAATATTCCATCTTCAGGTCCGCGGCGATAGGGGCGAGTTCCGCGGGGGAATCGGTATCCACGACGACCTGGGTAAGGCCGTAGCGGTCTCGGAGGTTGATGAAAGAAATGCCGCCGTGGTCGCGCTTGCGGTGCACCCACCCGTTCAATATGACAGTTTTACCCGTATCTTCCTTGCGGAGCTCCCCGCAGGTAACGGTTCGTTTCATGGTATTCATAGGGGACAGTATAGACAGAACGCGCGCGGAATGGCAAGAATCGCGCGGGGTTTGGCCCCGCGCGCGGGCTTACAGCGTGATCAGAATGGAGAAAAAATGAAGGGCAGTGCCGCCGAGCACGAAAAGATGCCACACGGGATGGGTCCACCGGACGTTCTTGAGGGCGTATACGACGGCCCCGACGGTGTAAACGATTCCGCCGCTGAGCAGGAGGGTCCAGCTGGCGTTCGAAATCGCCGCCTTGAGCGGGTTCGCGGCGAAAATGATGATCCAGCCCATCAGTATATAGGTGAAAAGGGACGCGATCCGAAGCTTGCTGCCGAATACGGCGTAGAGGGAAATGCCGATCGCGGCGAGACCCCAGATTATGCCGAAAACCCACCAGCCGACGCTCGCGCGGAGGGCGGTGAGGCAATAGGCCGTGTATGTGCCGGCGATAAGCACGTAAATGCTTGAATGGTCGAGCCGCTCGAAGACCGTATAGGCCTTCGTCTTCTTGAGGGAGTGGTAGAGCGTGCTCATCAAATACAGGAAAATCATCGAGAAGCCGAAGATGCTGAAGGCCGTTACGTAATAGGCCTTCTGACCCGCGGGGGCGTTGACCGCGGCGTCGACGACCAGGACGGCCGTGCCGGCGATCGCGAGAAGCGCGCCAATGCCGTGGGTAATGGCGTTGGCGATTTCCTCGCCGAGGCGGTAGGGGGTTGAGTTGGATTTCATGATTCAATAGACCAAAAAAAACACCCGGGGTTGCAGCCCCGGGCGGAGGATTATCGCGGTCGCCTGAATTCGTAGAGCAATACGCCAGCCGCCACCGAAACGTTCAGGCTGTCGAGCTTGCCCGAGGTAGGGATGGATACGATGCGGTCGCACTTTTCCCGAAGGAGCCGCGCTATTCCCGAGCCCTCGCTCCCCATCACGATCGCAGCCTTTCGCGCGAACTCCGTCTTCGGCGCGGATTCTCCCCCCGCGTCGGCGCCGTACACCCAAAAACCCGCTTCCTTCAGCCGTTCCACGGCGCGCACGAGGTTGTTGGTGACCGCCAGGTTTACCCAGGAGGAAGCTCCCGCGCTGGTGCGCCCGATAACCTCGAAATCCGTGGCGCTGCGGTTCTCGGGAAAGATTACGAGGTCGACCGAGAACTGGTCGGCGCTCCGGACTATGGCGCCAACGTTATGGGGGTCGGTAATGGAGTCCAGCACCATCACGAGCGCGTCTTCCTTCAGAGCGAGGGCTGCGATGCTTTCGTCGAGACTCGCTTTCGTCGGCTGCGCCTCGTTTTCCTTAACCAGGATCACGCCCCGGTGATCCCGGGCCTGGGGCGGCAGTCCCGCCGACATCTTGTCGAGCTCCGCGTCGGCCGCGAGCCGCGCGGGTATGCCGAGTTTCCCCGCGGTTTCGATGATCTTTTTTACCCGGGGACCGGGTTTAGAGTGAACGAGCCGCACTCCCTCGGGCGCCTTCGCGTTTTTTGCCTTGTCGTTGCCCTCGAGGGACCGGAGTTCCTCCTCGATGGCGTGAAATCCCGTAATCAGTCTCATATTTCGTAAGTTTCCCCATATTTCACGATCTGGATATTCGGATAGCCGTTGGATTCGAGGTGGTCCTTGAATACGACCTGAACTTCCGGTTCCCCATGCACGAGGAATATCTTCTTGAGTTCCGCCGTATCGAGGGACTTGAGCCACTCGGTGGATTCCTCGTAGTCGGCATGGGCGCTGAAGGCGTTGATCTGGGATATTTCGGCCCGAACCGCATGCCACTCGCCCATGATCTTGACCTCGAGTTCGCGGTTCTGGAGGCGGCGCCCAAGGGTATGTTCCGCCATGTAGCCCACCAACAGGATTTGGTTCCGGGGGTCTCCCACGTTGTTGGCCAGGTGGTGGATAACCCGTCCGGCCTCGCACATGCCGTCGGCGCTGATAATTATCATTGGTTGGTCTTTATCGTTGAGGGATTTCGATTCCTCGACGCTGGTGACGAACTTGAGCTGGTTGAATCCGAAAGGGTTCTTGTGGTGCTTTATGAACGCGTCGTGGGTTTCCTGGTCGTAGCACTCGGGGTGTACCTGAAAGATACTGGTCGCGTTCACCGCCATGGGCGAGTCGACGTAGATCGGTATCGCGGGTATGGCCTTCTTGTCCACGAGCTGGTGGAAATAGTACACGAGTTCCTGGGTTCGCTCGATCGCGAAAGCCGGGATTATGATCTTGCCGTTCGCCTTGTACGCCTTATTCGCGATTTCGGCGAGCTTGTTGAGGGCGTCGTCGTTGCTCTCGTGGAGGCGGTCGCCGTAGGTGCTTTCGAGGACGATATAGTCCACGGGGGGGATAATCGCCGGGTCCCGGATGATTGCCTTGTTTTTCCTCCCGAGGTCTCCCGTATAGGCGATGCGCACGGTTCTCCCCTCCGAATCCGTCACCGTGAGCACCGCCATCGCGGAACCGAGGATGTGCCCGGCGTCGAAAAACTCGAGCTTTACCTGGGGAATGATAAACACGGGCCGATTGTAGGAGACGGTCACGATCTGATTCGTGGTGGCGATGGCGTCCTGCTCGTTGAAAAGGGGCCGCCAGTCGAACTTTTCCTTCTTCTTGGCCGCTTGCTTCGCGAGATATTCGGCGTCCCTCGCCTGAATTCGCGCGGAATCCATCATGATGATGTTCGCGAGATCGCGGGTGGCCGGGGTAGCGTAAATGTTTCCGTTATAGCCGTGGATCGCCAACATCGGCAAAAGGCCGCAATGGTCGTAGTGGGCGTGGGTGAGGACGACCGCTTCCACCTTGTCGGCGGGAACCTCGAATTGACGGTTCTTTCGGTCAGCCTCGGCACGACGCCCCTGGAAGGCCCCGCAGTCTATGAGGACGACGTGCCCGTCGACTTCCAGTACGTGTTTTGAACCGGTAACTTCCTCGGCCGCGCCAAGGGAGTAAAGGGATATGCTCATGAAAAAAGCATAAGCCCAATCGACACTGTTCCGCAAGTCGGAGGTTGTGGTATAATGGCCTTCCGCGAGGTGGCTTTTGTACACAAGAGAGATACGGCCCGCTCCGGAGGTCCCCGTCCGCGACGGAACCCCCGATTTCGGGTGCTTTCAGGGCCCGTTCGAGAAAATGGACATCCGAGGCATGCGCCGTCCTTTCGGCGACGTTCCCTTCCCGTCTTTCATCACCAATCGCCGGGTCATGGAAACCGTTCGGTTCATGTTCTGCGACGAGGTAAATATAGGCGAGATCGAATTGTTCAATGCCGGTTATTTTTCTTTTATGGAAACCACTCTCTGGAACCGTAAAACCCGTCGCCGCATCGCGTATCGGCATTTCTTCTTCCCGGGCCTCCGCCAGCTGGGGCGAAATTTCAAGAACAGCATCCTATCCTGCAGAAGCCCCATGCGGTTCGTGCGCATTCATTCCCGTTTATCGAAGCGCCACGTTTACGCCGATTTCGATTTTTTGGGTTCCGGCTCCCGCCCGCCCTGTCATGGGCGCCTCGAAATGAATCTCGAGGAATCCTCTTCGGCCGACATGTCCGCGGTGCTCCCCTACGGGGTCAAGCGCCGTTGTCTCGCCTCGTACCAGCTGACGGCGCCCTTGCACGGGTGGATCGGGACGGGCTACGAGGATTACCGGATCGAGCCCGGACGGGGAGTCGGGTTTTTCGACGTGCGCAAGGCGTATTTTTCGCTGC
>QKCE01000238.1 GCA_003245785.1 Spirochaetales bacterium
AGGGACCGGCAGGATGGGACAGGATCGCATGAAGGCGAGGGTGCCCCCGACGCTCGCGCGGGCCTCCGGCGAACCCTAGGACGTATCGAACGAATGGCCGCCTTCCCTTTCAAGCGCGCCGCCGCTTCCGCGGGACAAAATCAGCCGAACAGTTTTTCCTGGTCCTCTCGCAGCTGCGCGAAGGCGTATTCCCCGAAACTGAAAAGCGGCTTGAAAAGGCGGTCCGCCAGGGTCGCGAGCTGGCGGAATTTGTAGGCTTCGTGATGCGCCTCCCCCCGCTGCTCCGATTCTTCCCAACTCGCCCGGTCCGAGATGCGGAGCTCCACCGGCAGGGTTTGCTGGCTCGTGACGACCCGCTCGAGGAAGCGGCGCCCGTATGCCTCGGTGCCGGGAATGAGTACCCGGCCGCTGGCGGGATCGAAATGGACCGGCACGGAGACCCCGATCTTGCACTGGATTTTCCGGTGACGGTCGGCCGTAAAGGGGTTGGCCACCGCGTGGGCCCCCAGGGCGGCGTAGAACCGCTCGGCCTGCTCCCGCACCTCCCCCGCGTCGGGTTCGGTATCCTCGGCCTCGCCGAGGCCCTCGCTCCTGGCGAGGTTGATCATGAGTTCCCGCACCGCCTCCCGCATGTCCTGGGGCGAGGCGAAGAGGGTCTGGGTTATCGAAGTCGACCGGGTGTTTTCCTGGAGGATGACGCCGCGCTTCTGCAGGGCGTGGAACAGGGTGAGAGAGTCCTCCCGGTTCCGGATGATGAAGGTGAGGGCCAGGATGTCCCGGATGCTGGTGGCGGTTTCCTCCGAGTCTTTCCCGAGTTTCGAGAACATGCTTTCCGGGCTCTTGAGCCGGGCCTTCAGGTCCACGATGTCCACGCGGACGCCGTCGCCCGAGGCGAAGACCCAGGTGCGCCGCCGGTCGTCGTACACGACCGACTGGCCGAGCTTCCGGAAAAAGGCCCGTACCTTCACGTAGGCGATGCGCGCGTTCTCGTCGTCGGGAACGAGGGCCGGATCGTTCCAGTCCAGGGACCAAAGGTCCGTGAGCCCGATGCCCTTCGACTCGAGGTGAAGGCCGAAGCGCGAGTAGCCGTTGATGTCCTGGCTGTCCTCCTCGACCGACTTGATCAGGTGGCACATCTTGAGCACCGCGCAGGCGGCGAGCCGCCACTGCCTCGGGACGGTGATGTCCCCCTCCGGGTAGCCCTTGAAAAGGTTCGGGTATTTCGCCGAGGAGGCGAGGAGGAAAAGATGGCGGGGGTCCTCGGCGACGAGGCGCGCGAAGGGGCCCTCGGCGAGGAGCTCGGAAAGCTTCGAGACGGAATCCATCGCGGCGACGTAGGAAGGGGACGCCGAAGAGCCGAGGGACGCGAGCTCGACGAATTGCCTCTCCAGGGTGGGAAAGAGCCAGCCGAGCAGGAATGAAAGGGCTTGCTTCACGTAGGTTTCGGCCCGCTGGAGCTCGCCGTCGCTAAGGTCGCTGCCCTCGAGGTCGAAGCCGCGGTTGGCGAGCATGCGGTTCGTTTGCGAAATCGCGACGTCGTACCCGTCGCAGTTCAAGAGCATGTAGGGGGTCATTTCGGAGCGGTCGAGGATTGAGCCGAATATTTCGTGATAAAGTTCCTGTTGCATCGAGACTGTTCTCCAGAAGATGCATCAGTTTATACCCGGAAGGCGCTTCGGGGCAACCGTAATCGGCGAAAGCCGGGTCAAAGGCTTTCCATCTCGGGAATGTCGGGGAAGGCGACCTCTCCTTCGGGTTCCGCCTCGGGCGCGGGGCCGCTTATCGCGATTTGCTCGATCTCGGTCTGGAGGGCGAATTGGATGTAGGAACGGATCTTGTCGCGAACGATCGGCTCGGTGCGGGGGGCGAGAAGCATCACGTATTGGTTGTGGCCGTCCACCAATCTGTTCCCGAAAACCACGGCCTCCGCCTTGACGAGGTTGGCCCGCAGCTTCAGCTGGATGTCGTGGAGGATCGTGTTTTTCTTGAAGCCCGGATCCGGCTCGAGTATGCATGAAAAGCCGACGACGCTGATGTCCTGGATGGTTCCGGTCGAGGTTTCCGCCCCTTCCCGGAGGTTGATCGAGGTAAGCGTGTCGCCCGAGCAATTCGCCCGTACGTATTTTCGCCTGCCTTTCGCCTCGTTGGCCTGAAGCGTCGAAATGAGGATTTTCGTGCTTTCCTCGAGGCCGAGCTTGAGCCGAATGAACCCGCATTGGATCCCTATGTCCATCAGGTATTTTTTCTGGAGGTCCTCGTCCGAGTTGTAGGTGAGGATTCCGACGCCGAGGCCCGCCAGCAGGGGATTCGAGAGTTTACCCCGAATCCATTGCTCCCATTCCGCTTCGGACTTTCCGGCGTCGAGATTCACGAACACTATCGACGTCGGGTAGAGGGCCAGGAGGCGGTTTGCCATGCCGACGTCCTTGAGCATGTATACTTCGTATTCCTGTTCGAGAAGCCGCGCGATGAGTTCGTCCTTGACCACGCTCGGAGGATACAGAAAAAAGACCTTTCGGCCCAATTCGAAACCCATTTTCCCCCCCCCTAACTCGGGTTGTATACCTCTATCCTACTATGTCAGGGGGGATATGACCAGTTTTTTTTTAGTCGAAAAGCCGCCGACATTCCAGATAGTAACGCTTCTCGCTCGCTTCGCCCATGGAGAAGC
>QKCE01000248.1 GCA_003245785.1 Spirochaetales bacterium
CCCGGGCGTCGCTTCGGGGCTTGGCGATAAGGAAAAACGCGCAAGGTTCGGCCGCCTCCTCCCGGCGCGAACCGTCCCCCTCGATGAGCTCCTGTCGAGGGGGTTTTTTTATGGGCGTGACCGGCGGTTCCCGCCGGTCGGGCTTTCCGCTCCGATCGCGCGGCGCGCGATCCCGCTGCAATCCCTCACGCGTCGGGGGCCGTCGAAATAAATCGGAAAAAACGTCAAGGAATCCGCCTTTTCTCGCCTTGACGGCCCGGGGGAGCGCCCCTATAGTTCCCCCATGACCCGATTCAGGCGCAGCCGGGACTATACGATCGCCGCGCGACATCTCGTTTCGTTCCTCGGCTTCATCGTCGTCCCCACCCTGGCGGCGTTCCTCCTTTCCGGCTTCGCGTTCCGGCGGGAGATGGTCCGCCTTACCACCGAGCAACGGTCGGGCGCCCTGGAGCAGACCGCGGACTCCGTCGAGTCGGGCCTGCAGGGGCTCGCGATCACCGGCGCGGCCCTTATCAACGACCGGGTTATCGCCTCCGCGAGCCTCGCCTACGCGGGCACGTCCAGTCCCGACGAGCGGTACCGCCTGGCCGTTACCCTCGACTCCGTCTTCAACCGCTTCTTCATCCTCTCCCGCCAGCTCGGTTCCTTTTACCTTTTCTTCGACGGCGTGGAAAGCCCGTACGTGTGCCGTAATTACGCGGGAACGAACTTCACCCTGGGCGAGCTCGAGTCCTTCATCGCCGCGGGGGAGGAGAGGCCCGGGGTGCTCGCCATCGTGAACGCCGTGGGAGCCCGCTCGGCGGCGCCGGGCGCCGCGCCCACGGTCATGCTCGCGGTAAATCCCTCGCCGGCCTCGGCGGGCGAAACCGGGGTGCGCTCCCTGTTCCTTTCCTTCGTGCTCGCCGACCTGACGGACTTCATCGACCAGAAAAACGACCTCTCCCGGAACAGGGGCAAGTACCAATCCTCGAGCTTTCTCGTGGGCTCCGACGGCTCGGTGCTCGCCTCGAGCGACGCCGCTTCCGTGGGCCGCCCCTTCGCGGAGGTAAAGCGCGACATGGGCCGCCAGTACGTGGTCATGGAAAAGCCCGTGGACACCCCCCTCTGGACCGTCGCCGAGGCCATCAACATCCGCTCCCTCACCCAGCGGGTGGATACCCTCATGCTCTGGTTTTTCGCCGCCCTCGCCCTCATGGCCCTCCTCTCGCTCCGTTACAACGCGCTCTTCTACAAGCAGATCGTGAACCCCCTGAACGAGGTGGTGCGCGAGATGGACACGGTGGCCAAGGGCGACTTCGACACCCGGGTGGAGCCGAGCGAGATCCCCGAGCTGAACCGGCTGGGGCACGCCTTCAACCTGATGGTCGCCGAGATCGACCTGCTCACATCGGAAATAAAGGAAGAGCAAAAGGAGCGGGTCAAGGCGGAGATCGAGGCGCTCCGCTACCAGCTTAACCCGCACTTCCTCTGCAACACCCTCAACTCGATCCGGCTCATGGCGAAGATCACCAGGAACGAGGCGATCGGGAAGATGACCGGGGCGCTCATGGCGATCGTGGAGGACAACCTCGGCCGCGACGACACGGTGTATTCCCTCGAGCGGGAACTGAAAAACCTCGAAAGCTACGTGTACGTAATGAAGGTGCGTTACGGCGACGCCTTCGAATTTTTCGCGGACGTGGACCCCTCCCTCCTCGGCCTCGGCGTGCCTTCCATGATCCTCCAGCCCCTGGTGGAAAACGCGATTCTTCACGGCGTGCACGGCTTGCCCCGCACGGGCTCCGTCACCGTCGCCGCCGCCCGGGACGGGGATTCCCTCAGGATCGACGTGCGGGACAACGGCTTCGGCATGACCCCCGAGCGGATCGCCGGGATTTTCGCCGGGGATTCCGCCTCCGACCGGGGAATAAACCGGATAGGGCTTTACAACGTGCGCAGGCGGATCATCCTCCTCTACGGGAAGGAGTACGACCTCTCGGTGTCGAGCTATCCCGACGAGGGCACGGTAATCACCCTGCGCCTCCCCATCCTCCCCGCGCCCGAGGAGGACGGCGGGTTCGGGGCCGTCCGGCGGGGGAACGCCGAGGGAGACCCGTCATGATCGAGATTCTCGCGGTAGACGACGAGCCCCTGGTATTGCTCGCGATAAAGTCCCTGGTCGACTGGGAAGCGGAAGGCATGCGGATCGCCCACGCCTGCGGCAACGGGAAGGCCGCGCTGGACTGGCTGAGGGACCACCCGGAAATCGACGCGGTGATCACCGACGTGGATATGCCGGTCATGGACGGGCTTACCCTCGCGGAAGGCCTCCGCGCCGGGGGGAACGACGTCGCCACGGTATTCCTCAGCTCCTACCGGAATTTCGAGTACGCCCGGAAGGCCTTCAAGGCCGGCGCGGTGGACTATATCCTGAAGACCGAACTGGACGGCAAGCGGCTCGTGTCGCTCCTCCGCCGCGCCCTGGCCGAACGGGGTCCCCGGGCGGGGAACGGCACGGTACCCGACGGCCCGCAATCGCCGGGGAACGCGTCCGGGGCGGAGCCTACGCGCGGCGGTACCGCCCCTTCGTCCGCCCCGGGCGGCGCAGGAACCGGTTCTCCCGCCGGGCCGGGCGCGGCCGAGTCCGCGGCCGGGGAGTCCCACCCGCGGCTTCCC
>QKCE01000160.1 GCA_003245785.1 Spirochaetales bacterium
CTCAACCGGGTAGTCGTCCTTTCGGAAAGCCCCGGCGGCGGTTACGCGGCTACGGGCTTCGCCGACGCCCCGGAGCGGTGGGACCTTACGGCCCTCGAGGCGGACTTCGGTCTCGATCCCGGTCCCGGCTCCGCCCGATAGGTCCTTGCGGGGCCGTCCGCCCGTCGCTATCATGGGACCCATGAACGTCATAGCCCGCTTCTTTTCCTATTACAAATCCTACCGCTTCCTCTTTTGGGCCGATATGGCCTGCGCGACCGTCGTATCCGGCATCGATCTCCTTTTTCCGCAAGCCCTCCGCTGGGTTACCGGCCAGGTCGCCTCGGGCGAGGCAAAAATCGCGGGCCCGGACTTCGCGAGGGCGGGGGCGATCCTCGCCCTCGGTCTTTTCGGCCTCTATATCGCGCGCTTTTTCGCCCAGTACTTCATAACCGCCTGGGGGCATATCATGGGCGCGCGGATGGAGCGGGACATGCGGCGGGACCTTTTCTACCACATGCAGAAGCTTTCGTTCTCCTACTACGACCGGAACAACACCGGGGAAATGCTGTCGCGGGTCGTGAGCGACCTCTTCGACATCTCGGAGATGGCCCACCACGGGCCGGAAAACGTGTTCATCTCGATCCTCAAGATCGGCGGGGCCTTCGTGTTCCTCACCATGCTCGACGCGAAGATGACCCTGATCCTCCTGGCGGTCACGGTCTGCATGGTCGCCTTCACGGGCTGGCAAAACCTCCGCATGCGCCGGATTTTCCGGGACAACCGGCAGAAGATCGCCGCCATAAACGCCCGGGTGCAGGACAGCCTCGGGGGAATCCGGGTGGTCCAGTCCTTCGCCAACGAGCCGGTGGAGCAGGAAAAGTTCGACGAGAGCAACCGGGAGTTCCTCGAGTCCAAAACCTCGAGCTATCGGCTCATGGGACGGTTTTACGCGGGCAACTCCTTCCTCGAGGGCATCCTCTACGTCCTCGTGATCCTGGTGGGGGTGTCCCGGGTGGCCGCCGGTTCCCTTGCCGCCGCGGACCTCGCGGTCTACGCCCTCTATATCGCGATTTACCTCGGCCCCCTCCACGCCCTCCTCGACTCGACCGAGCTCTTCCAGCGCGGCTTTTCCGGCTTCGCCCGGTTCGCCGAGATCCTCGAGACCGAGCCCGACATCGCCGACGCCCCCGGCGCGCGGGAGCTGGGCACCGCGAACCCCGCCGAACGCGGCGACGGCCGGAACGCGACCCGCGGCGCGGTACTCGGCGCCTTGCGCGGCGCCCTGCGCTTCGAGAACGTCCGCTTCGGCTACGAAACCTCCCCGGGAGTGCTCAACGGCATCGACCTCGAGATACCCGCGGGAACGAAATGCGCCCTCGTGGGACCCTCCGGCGGCGGGAAAACCACCATCTGCTCGCTTATCCCCCGCTTTTACGACCCCACCTCGGGCCGGGTCACCATCGACGGCATGGATACCCGGGAAGCCACCCTCGCCTCCCTCCGGGCGAATATCGGCATAGTCCAGCAGGACGTCTACCTCTTCGGCGGCACGATCCGCGAAAACATCGCCTACGGCCGGGGGGATGCAACCGAGGAAGAGATCGTCGAGGCGGCGAAAAACGCGAACATCCACGACTTCATCGCGGGCCTTCCCGACGGCTACGACTCCCTGGTGGGCGAGCGGGGCGTGCGCCTCTCGGGCGGGCAAAAGCAGCGGGTGTCCATCGCCCGGGTGTTCCTGAAAAACCCGCCCATCCTGATCCTGGACGAGGCCACGAGCGCCCTCGACACCGAAAGCGAGCGCTTCATCCAGTCGTCCCTGGACCGGCTTTCCGAGCGCCGCACGACCCTGGTCATCGCCCACCGGCTCTCTACCGTGCGCAACGCCGACGAGATCGTCGTGATCGACGGGGGCAAGGTGCGGGAGCGGGGCAGCCACGAGGACCTCCTGGCGGAAGGCGGCCTTTACGCGCGGCTCACCCGGCTGGACCTGGAATAGGGGAAGGCCGAGGCGGAAGGCGAAGCGCGGGGCGGGGGTCGCGCGGCCGGAGCCGCCGGCAAGAAAGGGCCGCGGGGGGCGGCTCGGGGCCCGGGCGCAGGCGGCAGGACCGCGCGAAACCGGCCTCTTCTTCCCGCGAGGTTTTCGCCTTCGCAATGACTCGCTGGCCGCGGCTGCGGCGCGGGACTTTCTCCCCTGGAGGCGCCCGCGGCCTCCCCCCCCCTTTCTTTTCGGCGCGCGAAGTGTTATCTAATTAGTGTATGCAGAAACAAATGACGCAGACCCAGCTCGCCCGGGCCATGAACATCATCATCCTCTCGGGCGCCGCCTCCGTGGTATGGCAACTGGTTTGCGCGATCCAGCCCCTTTTCACCGTATTTTTCCAAAACTGGCTCGGGGCGAGCGCCGCCCAGCTCGGCCTTCTCGTCACGATCATACAGCTGACCGGCGTGTTCCAGATCGCGGGCATTTTCCTTTGGGGAAAGATCGGGCGGCAAAAGCCGGTGTTCATAATCGGCCACGTACTGCACCGGGCGCTCACCGCGACCATCGCCTTCGTCGCCTTTTACGTCGCCCGGGGCGGCTCCACCGAGCGGGGCATCGTCATCATCATCGTGGCGATGGGACTTTCCTGGGTCTTCGCGAATTCCTCCAGCGCCTGCTGGTGGGGCTGGGTCGCCGACATAGTGCCCGAGGGATCCCGGGGCTCCTTCTTCATGAAGCGGTCCTCGATCCTGCAGATCGTGAACATCGCGTGGTTTTTCCTCGCGAGCACCCTCCTCGACGTCGTCCCGAAATCCCACACCCTGGTCGTGTTCGGCGTCCTCATCTCCGTGGGCGCCGCCTCGGGCCTCTTCGACATCCTCATCCAGCTGGTGACGCCGGAATACCCACCGGAGAATGCCCCGGAGTTCGACCCGAAGGTCCTCTTCGAGCCCCTGCAAAACCGGAACTTCGTGAGCTACTCGGTCGCGATAGGGCTCGCGATCTTCTCGATGAACCTGATCGGGCCCTTCCAGTCGCCCTACATCGTGAGCCGGGACCATATCGGCGCGCCGAATACCTGGCTCGGCATAATGAGCATGCTCACCCAGTTCATCTGGGTGCTCGTGGCGCCCTTCTGGGGCACCGTCATGGACCGGTGGGGAAAGAAGCCCGTGGTTATCGCGGGCACGCTCCTCGTGCTGCCCTGGGCGGGCTTCCTCGTGCTTACCCCGGCGAATTACTTCATCGTGCTGCCCCTGATCGCCATCGGCCTCGGCCTCCTGGCCCCGGCCTTTTGGGAAGGCTCAAACCAGATGATGCTCTCCCTCGTGCCGGAGAAGAACCGGGTGTCCTACGTGGCCTGGTTCCTGGCCATAGTGGGCCTCGTCTCGGCGCCTGGGTCCCTGGCCGGCGGCGCCCTGAGCGACGCGCTCAAGGGCGTGAGGGTCGCGGTCGGGCCCTTCTCCTTCGGCAATTTCCACATGGTCCAGATCCTTTCGATAGTCATGGGGAGCCTGTGCGCCTTCGCCGTCGCGAGGATCCGCGAGGGCAAGGGTGAGCGCTTCTCCTTCGTCCTCGGCCAGCTCGCCCGGCCCCAGATAATCGCCACCTACCGCGGCCTCGATTCCCTGGGCCGCTCGCGCTCCATCGAGTCGAACGCGGGAATCCTCCGAAAGTTCGACGCGAAGGGCGGGCGCCTCGCCCTGAAGGACATAATCGAGCGGCTGGACGACCCGGCGACGGCGGTGCAGGAAGAGGCCGCCCGGGCCCTGGGGCGAATCCCCTCCCCCGCCTCGGTGGACGCCCTGATCCTGCACCTCCTGGACGCCGACTCGGATATCCGCGTCGCCGCGGCCCGGTCCCTCGGCAAGATCGGCGACCGTAAGGCCGTGGGCGCCCTCGTGGGCTGCCTGTGGGAGCCGAACCCGGAACTCCAGAAGGCCTGCCTCGAGGCCCTGGCGGACATAGGCGACGAGGACTCGATCCCCCACGTCATGCGCTTCCTCCGGGAAAGCCAGACCGACCGCATGCGGCAGATCAGCTCCGCCGCCGCCGCCCGGCTCGGGGTGTACGAGTCGGCGGAGGAAATTTTCCCGAGCCTCCTCGCGGCGAGGAAACCGACGGCCCGCAAGCAATACGCCCTCGTCATGGCGAACCTCCTTGGCCGGCACGACGAGTTTTACCCCTATATCAGCGGTTCCCTCGACGTGATCCAGACCCGTTCCGCGAAGCTTCTCTCCCGGTTCTCGGCGAACATGCAGGCCGTGTACGCCCGGGAGCGGAAAAAGATGGGAAACCGGATCGACGTGATCGAGGCGCTCCGCTCGGCCCTGGTCGAGGACCGGAGCGAGGACGCCCTGGGGGAAATGATCGCCTTTTCGAGGCGCCTCTTCTCGGACCTTTTCGGGCCCCAGGTCACCCGGGACATGCTCGTCCGGGTGGACCCGAAGCTCGGGACTTTCGCGTGGATGATGGACAGGGCGGAAGAATACCTGGCGAATGGCGAACGGGACGAGGCGAGGCGCGATACCTGCCGGCTCGTCACCCTCCTCGCGATTTACGTGCTTTCGGAATATTGACGGGATTGCGGGCGCCCGCGGGATGAACGCCCCGCGCGAAGCGTAACCGCCCGCGCGGGCCGACCCGCTCACACGAATTTATTGTAGGATTTCAGCATCAAAAAACTTTCGGTCTTCACGATCCCGTCGACCCGGGGCAGGGTTTCCGTAAGGAATTTCACGAGGCCCCGGTTGGAGTCGACGAGCACCTCGACCATGAGGTCGTACTGACCCGACATGATCGAGACCGAGAGCACGTTCTCGAGCCCGGAAATTTCCCGGGCCTTTTGGTCCAGGAGCCGGGACTCGCCGATCATTACCGCGATGCTCGCGAGCTGCTGCCTCGCGAGCACGTCGGGGTTGATCAGCGCCCGGACACGGAGAATCCCCGCGTCCTTGAGCCGCTTTACCCGCTGGCGCACCGTGCCCTCGGAGATCGCGAGCCGCTCGGCCAGGGCGCTGTTGGTCAGCTCTTCCTTCCTCAGCTCGTTGACGATGCTCCAGTCGAGCTCGTCGAGGTCCCGTTCCTCACTCAAGGACGTCCCCCGGCTTCGCGTAGTCCAGGCCGAAGGCCTCGGCGACTCCCGCGCAGGTACACGTGCCCCGGTGGGTGTTGAGGCCCCGGAGGAGGAGCGGAGAGGCGGCGCAGGCCTCGCTGAGGCCGAGGGAGGCGAGGGAAAGGCCGGGCTTCAGCGTGGCGTTGGTGAGCGCCATGGTAGAGGTCCGCGGAACCGCGCCGGGCATGTTCGCCACGCAGTAGTGGACCACGCCGTCGATCTCGAAGGTCGGGTCGTCGTGGTAGGTCGCCCTGGTGGTCTCGAAACAGCCGCCCTGGTCCACCGCCACGTCCACGATCACCGCGCCCTTTTTCATCAGGGGCAGGTGTTCCTTCCGCACGAGCTTCGGGGCGCGGGCGCCGGGAACGAGCACCGCGCCGATTACGAGGTCGCTCTCCCGGAGGGCGCGTTCCACGTTCGCGTCGGTGCTCATGAGGGTAGTGATCCGCCCGTAAAAGAGGTCGTCCAGGTACGCGAGGCGCGCGGGGTTGATGTCCAGTACCGTCACCTCCGCGCCGAAACCCGTCGCGATCTTGCACGCGTTGTGCCCGACGGTGCCCGCGCCCAGGATCGTCACCCGGCCGCGCTCGGTGCCGGGGACGCCCGAAAGGAGCACGCCCCGGCCGCCGAAGGGCCGCTCGAGGTACTTAGCCCCTTCCTGGACGCTCAGGCGGCCGGCGATTTCGCTCATGGGCGAAAGGCAGGGAAGGCGCCCGTCGTCGGTCTGCATGGTCTCGTAGGCCACGGCGCTTACCCCGGCGGCGAGAAGGGCCCGGGCGAGGGCCTCGTCGGCGGCGAGATGCAGGTACGTATAAAGGAGGAGACCCTCCCGGAAATAGCCGAACTCCGAGGCGAGGGGTTCCTTCACCTTCACGACCATTCCGGCTCCCCAGGCGCCCGCGGCGTCGGTAAGCTCGGCTCCCGCGTCGGCGTATTCCGCGTCGGTAAACCCGGATCCTTCGCCGGCTCCGCGCTCCACCAGAACGCGATGGCCCTGGGTCCTGTAGGCGCGTACGCACGATGGGGTCATTCCCACGCGGTACTCGTGCTTCTTTATCTCTTTCGGACATCCGACAATCATCAAAAACCTCCCGGCGCTTTGGCCACTCCTTAATCATACACGATATTCGTGTCATATCAAGATATATATTACGTATTTCGTATTTTTACCGCATTATTTTACGTTATTATTTCTGTTGACGGCGTTTCAAATGGCACCCATAATTTTTCCATGATCAATCTGTCACAGCTGGAACACAAGCCGAACCTTCAGGAAGAATTCGCCTATCGGCAGATCGGTTCGGTCACTACCCAGACCGAGTCGGTCGACGTAAGCTCGACGATCGAGTACGTGCTGAACTTTTTCAACGACAACCCGGAAATGCACGCGGTACCGATCGAGCGGAACGGGGTACTGATCGGGATTCTCGAAAAATCCCACGTGGAGCGGATGAACCAGTCCGCCTGGTCCCGTTTCTGGCAAAAGGACCTCGATTCTTACATCGACACGCCCCTTCTCTCCCTCCGGGCCGACGATTACATCGAAAAGAACATAGAGCGGGCCATGGGTCTCAACACCGACAAAGGGGTCCGCTTTTTCGCCGTATACTACCGGAAGAGCTTTTTCGGGATCGTGGGGCTCCATGAAATGCTTTCCCGGATCACCGAGATCCGGGCCCACGACATGGCCAAGGCCAAGATGGTACAGCAGCACCTGCTGACCCCCCAGGAAAAGGCCGCCAGCTCCGTCTATTCGGTCCAAACCTGGAACCGGATGGCCAACGAGGTGGGCGGCGACTTTTACAAGGACTTTTCCTTCTCCGACGGCAAGCGGCACATCGTGGCCTGCTTCGACGTATCGGGAAAGAACGTCGCGGCCTCCCTTTCGACCATGGCGATCGGCGGGTTTTTCAACGCCCTGACCATGTTCGAGCCCGAGGGCGTGTTCGGCAAGGAAATTACCGCCCTCATGGACCGTTTCGTCCAGAACATGACCCCGAGCGAGATGTTCATCACCGCGGCGCTTTGCTACATCGACACGGACAAGAAAGTCGCCTACGTCCAGAACTGCGGCCACACGCCCATCTACATTTTCGTCCCGGGGGACAACGGGAAAATCGCGGGGAAGACCATGAACGCGAACATGCCGCCCCTGGGGATGGGTATCATCGAGTCGGAGGAAAATACCGCCCTCGAGATCGATATCGTGCGGGGCCTCCGGATCATGCTCTATACCGACGGCCTCTCCGACATGGTCACCCCCGACGGGGAGCGCTACGACGACGAGCGGACCCGGGCCCTCCTCGCCTCCACCTACGGGAAAAGCGCGAAGGAGTCGGCGGCGATTTACAAGAAGGCGGCGGATTCCTGGATGGGCGACGCGATGCAGAGCGACGACATTACGATCATGGATCTCCGGTTCTGATGGCCCCGCGGGGAGTTCCCTCGATTCACCAAGGGGGGGCTCCCGTGCTATACTCGGCCCGTCATGCCCAACACAGATAGCATAAACCCCGGCGCCGCCCTCCGCGAGGCCGTCCGCCGATACCGGAAAACCGTCTTTTCCCCGAAGACGCCCGTAAAGTCCTTCCGCGCCTCTTTCGACGAGGCCTTCGGCACCGTCATGCTCCCGAACAATATCGACCGCAAGGAAGTAGACGCGGGCACCGTGAAGGCCGACCTCCTGGTCCCGGAACTCGCGATAGGCGACCGGACGATCCTGTACGCCCACGGCGGCGGGTTCATCGCGGGCTCCCGGAAGGCTTCGCGCAACCTGTGCGCCTCCCTCGCCCACGAGGCAGCAAGCCGCCTCCTCCTGCCCGAATACCGGCTTGCCCCTGAATACCCCTTCCCCTCGGCGGTCGAGGACCTCTTCCACGCCTACAAGTGGCTCCTCGACTCGGGCATAGCCCCAAGCGACGTGATCTTCGCCGGCGACGGTTCCGGCGCGAACCTCGCTCTTTCCCTGGTGCACTACCTCCAGAAATACCGCACTCCCCTTCCCGGGGCGGTGCTCGCCATTTCCCCCTGGGTCGACCTCGCCTGCCAGACCGATGCCTTTACGCGGCGCAAAAACGCCGATCCCCTCTTCTCCCGGGACGTTCTGTCGCATCTGGCGACCCTTTACACCTATCAGGACAATTTCGCGAACCCCCTCGTCTCTCCCATCCACGGCGAGTACGAAGCTTTCCCCCCGCTCTACGTGCAGTGCGGTTCCCGGGAAATACTCATCGACGACGCGCGGGACCTCGTGTCCCGGGTCCGGGCGGCGGGCGGGAACGCGACCCTGGACGTGCAGGAGGACATGTGGCACCTCTTCCAGGCCGCCGACGCCCTCACCCCGAGGGCCCATCTCGCGGTCCGCGCCCTGGGCGAGTGGATCCGCAGGGGCTGCCGGTGATGGAGCTCGTTTCCCCCGCGGGGAACGTGGAAAAGCTCGCCTACGCATGGGAATACGGCGCCGACGCCGCCTATATCGGCCTCAAGCGGTTTTCCCTCCGGGTAAAGGCCGACAACTTTCACGACGACGAATACCGTCAAATCCGCGCGCTGAAGGAAGCATACGCCGCCAGGG
This sequence comes from Spirochaetales bacterium, assembly GCA_003245785.1. GTDB lineage: Bacteria > Spirochaetota > Spirochaetia > Treponematales > Treponemataceae > Teretinema. Next base: position 8,656 of record QKCE01000160.1, read on the forward strand.
GCGCGCCCAAGCGGCTCTTTTGCGCCCTCAACATCTCCTTTCACGACCGGGACATAGACCACTTCCTCGCGGAAGCCGATTATTTCCGGCAATATCCCTTCGACGCCTTCATCATCCAGGACCCCGGCATGATCGCCGTCCTCTCCCGCGAATTCCCCGGTATTCCCCTCCACCTGAGCACCCAGGCAAACTGCGTGAACGGCGAGGCGGCGAAGTTTTACCGTTCCCTCGGGTTCAAGCGGGTCGTCCTCGGGCGGGAGGCCTCCCTCGCCGACATCGCCCGAATAAAGGACGCGGCGCCGGAGCTGGAGCTCGAGTGCTTCGCCCACGGGGCCATGTGCATCGCCTACTCGGGCCGTTGCCTCATGAGCGCCTACATGACCGGCCGGAGCGCGAACGCGGGCCACTGCAGCCATTCCTGCCGCTGGGACTGGCGCCTGGCGAGGGATGCGGGCAAGGCCATCGCTGACGCCCGGGGAACACCCGGCGCGGAAACCGGTCCCGCGCGTTTCGCCGTCCGGGAGCTCCAAAACGGCGACCCCGACTCGGACGCCGACTACGCCGTCGAGGAGCGCGCCCGCCCCGGGGAATATTACCCCGTCATCGAGGGGGACGACTTTACCGCCCTCTTCTCATCCAAAGACCTCTGCATGATCGATTATCTCGCGGACATGAAAAAGGCGGGGGTGGATTCCCTCAAGATCGAGGGCCGAATGAAAAGCCTTTACTACGCCGCCCTCGTCACCCGCGCCTACCGGAAGCGGCTGGACGCCCTCGAGGGCCTCATTCCGCCGGGGGCTGACGCGCCCTTCGCCGCCGAGCTCGAGAACGTGGCTCACCGGGCCTTCACTACGGGCTTCTACTTCTCCCCCGACGCGGCGAACGAAACCACCAAGGGCGAAACCGCCGCTCCCTGGATGCTCGCGGGCACCGTCGGCCCCGAGCGGACGGGAAGCGACACCCCCGCGGGCTGGCGGGACTGGGAATTCCGGTCGATGAACAAGATGAACGCGGGAACCGAGATCGAGTACGTCGGCCCGGACACCCTGGCGACGAAGGACGCCGATTACGCCCTCGTGAACCCGGAAACCGGGGAAACCCGCGAATGGGTGAGCCACGGCCACCCCTGCCTCCTCCGCACGAAAAAGGATATCGCCGAGCGGTGGATCGTGCGCATGCGGGACCCGGGAAGCCACGCGGCGGCCGTCGCGGCCTCGACCGGCGAGTCGAGAATCCCCCGGTCGCTGAGGAACGCCGGAGAAGCCGACAGGTAACCGCCGGCCCTGCCGGTAGGCCGGGAGCGCGCGTCGGGCACCCCGCCCGCCGTCAACGGCTCCCCCGGCGCGGCGCCACGCCCATGGCGACCCTTT
>QKCE01000100.1 GCA_003245785.1 Spirochaetales bacterium
GGAAGGGCGGCTGCCCCGCCGGGGAGGCGGTGATCACCGCGGGCTACCGGCTTCCCGCCCGGTTCGTCATTCACGCGGTCGGGCCGATATGGGGCGGCGGAAACCGGGGAGAGGACGCCTTGCTCGTGTCCGCCTACCGCGCCTCCATGGCCCTCGCCGCGGCCCGGGGGATCAAGACCCTGGCCTTTCCGAATATTTCCACCGGCGTGTACGGCTTCCCGAAGGAGCGCGCCGCCGACCTGGTATACGGATTCTTTTCGTCGAATTGCTTTCCCGGCGTGGACCGCGTGACCTTCGCCTGCTTCGATCCCGAAAACCTTTCCCTTTACCGGGCAGTCTTCGGCGCCCGGTAACGCACCGCGCGCTTCATTATCGCGCCCTTGGTCACGAGATCGAGCACCTGCATTCCCGCGTGCATCGCGGGCCAAATGCCCTGGCTGAATTTCGTCTGGTAGAGCCCTTCGAAGGGACCCCGGAGGGGAAGCCTCTTGAGGCCGAATTGGGAGGTGACGGGCATCATGTCGTAGCAGGCCCCGTCGGAGTTGCCGAGGTAGCGCGCGAAGGTCGCGGGGGTCGCGATGTCCCGATAGCGGATGTGCGACGAGAGCCCCGGAATCAGGTATTTTTCCAGGAGCCCGATGTAGCGGGTCGCGACCGCGTCTTTCGCGCGGAGATAGGCCTCGTGGTTCCTTGCCCGGAGGGCGACCCAGGGCGATCCCGAAACCGGCGCGACGTGGATGACGAGGGTTTGGGCGGTTTCGCCCGAAGCCAGGGAAGGCGAGTAAAAGGCCACGTGGAATGATTCCGGCAGGTCATGGACCGCGGAGCCGGGCTTCGGGTCCTCGGGCGGATTCGCTGCCCCGGCGTCCCAGGCCCGGAACGCCGCCTCCTGGGCCGCCCTGCCCGTGGTAAGGACGTTGTACGCGCCGTTCAGGCCCAGGGCCGCGAGGTCGAGCCTGCCGTCGAGCCCGAGGTTCACGGCGATCATTGAAGGGGACATGCGAAGCGCGCCAAGCGCGCGATACCAGGGCCCGCCGGCCTTTTTGAGCGCCGCTTTCCCCAGGAGCTCCCCGAGAAGTTCCCTCGTGTCGACGGTCGAGACGACCGTATCTGCCTGGAGTATCTCCCCCGCGGCGGTCACCACTCCCTGAACCCGCCCTTCCCGGGTAAGTATCTCGGCGATACGGGTATTCATGCGGAGCTCCCCGCCCAGTTCCGCGACCCGGCGGCGCATGGCGTCGGGCAGGGCGGCGAAGGCGCGCTCGGGACGCCAGCTCGAAAGGAGGGAGGTTTGCATGGCCTCGACGGTGAGGAGCGCCGCGCAACGGTCCCCGGACAGGGCCGCGTAAGAGGAAAAGAGGTCGAGGACCTCGACCAATCGCGGGTTGCGGAAGGCGAAACGGTCGAGAAATTCGCGCCAGGTGTTGCCCGCGACGCGGATGATGCGCGGGCATTTGACCGCGATGCGGGCGTAATCCAGGAGCGTCGGCTCCACCGTCAGGTAGGAGAGTTCCTCGTGAATCGCGGCGCACCAGTCGAAAAACCGGCGGAGCGCCGCCGCGTCGTCCGGCCAGGTTTCGGCGAGCTTCCGCTCGAATTCGCCGATCCCGGCGGGGATCGCGAAGGGTCGCGCCGCCCCGTTTTCCGCGAGATAAAGGGTGGAAAGGGTGCCGGTATAGGGCTTCAGGGGACAGGATATCCCGAGCCAGTCGATGAGTTCCCCCATTTCGGGGATCAGCTGGACCGTCTCGAAAAGATAGCCCTGGCGCCGAAAGCTCGCGATGCAGCCCCCGGGCACCGGTTCCTTCTCGACGACGAGAACGGGGCCTTTTTTACAGGATAGCCACGCGATCGCGGCGGAAAGACCCGAAACCCCTGCCCCAATCACGATCAGGGAGTACTTTTTCATTTGGGATAAAGTATATCACGGGAAACACGATTTCACGGATTAATTCACGACAGGGGCGAACCGCCCGCGGACCGGGCGTCGCCCGCCCGAGGACTCCTGCGCCGTCGGGCGTTGACTCGCCCCCGCCCATGGATGATACTGGAACCATGAGCCATCAGTCCGCCGGAGACGACAGCGTGCGGAGAAGGATCGGCATCGTGGCGTCCTTTTCCGTATTGTTCGCGATCATATTCGTGTCGCTCACGCTCTCGCTTCACCTCTATCTGGGTACCAGGCTGCGCAACGACCGGGAAGCGGTAATGGCCCGCCTCATGCTCGTCCGGGCGCGGCTTGAGCGGGAGGTATACGCCCGAATCGCGACCGAAAACGGAATGGCGCGGCTCTTCGAGCTCGACCCCGCGCTAACCGCCGCCGAGTTTTCCCGTTACGCGGGCCTTCTCGTTCACGGCGACCCCGTGGTAAGAAACATTGGCATCCTCAAGGATACGACTATAGTGATGGCGTATCCCTACGAAGCCAACAAGGCCTCGATAGGCCGGGATATCGCCCTGGTTCCGGAACAGCGGGGAGCCCTCCTTCGGGCCCGCGACGAGGACCGGATCGTGGTGACCGGGCCGGTGAATCTCGTCCAGGGCGGGCGGGGCCTCGTTGCCCGAATGCCGATCCACGGCTTCGGGATGGACGGGACCGCTTCGTATTGGGGACAGGTCGGCGTGGTTCTCGACCTGGACAACCTTTTCGGCGCCGCCGAGACTTTTTCGGACGCGTCGCTGAAGCTGGCGATCCGCGATGGGGACGTCAACGGCACCCCGATAATCGCGGGCAACGCCGAGACGTTCCTCGATACTCCCGTCGTCATGCCCGTTTCGGTTCCCGATTCCTCCTGGGAAATCGCCGCGGAGCCCGCGGAGGGATGGAACGCGCGGATACCCCAGTACGTCGCGAGCGGCTTCGCGTCTTTCGTCATAGCCGCCTTCATCGCCTTCCTTGTTTCTTCCCTCGTCGCAGCCCGCTACCGGATGAAAAACCTCGCCTACTACGACACCCTTACCGGGCTCCCGAACCGGAAGATGTTCTGGGACCGGTTCAACCTCTCGGCGGCTTTCGCTTCCCGCCGCCAGTTGAGAATCGCGCTCTTCATGCTGGATCTCGACGGGTTCAAGGCGGTGAACGACCGGTACGGCCACGCGTCGGGGGACCGCCTCCTGTGCGCCGTGGCCGAACGGCTGACGGGCAACCTTCGGGGCGACGACACCGTCGCGAGGCTCGGGGGGGACGAATTCGCCCTGCACACGATAATGGAGACGGGGGACGACACGGTGAGGCGGCTATCCGAGCGCATCGAGGGGGTATTCGCCGAGCCCTTCCTCGAGCCCGAGCCCGGGACCCGGGTCAAGGTGAGCTACGGCTTCTCCGTGTGGCCCGACGAGGGCCAGACCGGGGACGCGGCGCTCGAGACGGCCGACTCGCGCATGTACGAAATGAAGCGGCGCCGGGGACACCGTCGCTAGGCGGCGTCCCGGTTATCGGAATATCAGTCGAAATCCTTCCTGTACACGCGGCGGCGCTTGTGTTCCCTCGCGTCGTAGAACTTCCAGAAACTCTGTATGGCCGCGTTGTTTTCCAGCTCGGCGTTCGTTTCCGCGTATTTTACCCCGCGCCTTATCGCGTTCGCGGTGATCTCGTTCATGAGGATCGAGTTGAGCCCGAGGTTCTGCAGGTCCGGCCGCACCGCCACGAGGTATAGGTCGAGGATTTCGGGCTTTTTCATCGCCGCGAGGAAGTGGAATATCCCGAAGGGGAACAGCCGACCCTTCGCCTTTTGCGCCGCCCGGCTCAGGCTGGGCATGGAAATGCCCACCGCCGCGAGCTTGCCCTCCGAGTCGAGCACGACCTTGGTGAAGTCCGGGTCGATGAAGGAAAAATACCGGTCCGCGATCAGTTTCTTGAGGGGCTCCGTGAGGGACACGTAACCGTATAGGTGGGCGTAGGACTCGGCGAGGACGTCGAAGATCTGGGGAATGTAGGGGGTGTAGTCCCGGCGGTGCTTTACCTCGAGGGCGTGCAGTCCCTTTCGCTTGAACACGAGCTCGCTGACCCGCATCACCTTCTCGGGAATCCCTCCTTCCGGGACCTTTACCTGCCGCTCGATCCAGTCGATTTCCTTGCGGTATCCCCGCCGCTCGATATGCCCGCGGTACCAGGGTTGATTGTAGAGCATGGCGAAGGTGGAAAGCTCGTCGAAGCCCTCGATGAGGAGGCCTTCCTTGTCGAAATCGGTGAAGCCCATGGGCCCGACGATGGCGTCCATGCCGAGTCCCCTGGCCCAGTCCTCGACGGCGTCGAACAGGGCGTCGGCCACCTCCGCGTCGTCTATGAATTCGAGCCAGCCGAAGCGGGCGTGCCTGTGCTCCCATTGCTCGATGAAGCGCCGGTTCACGATGCCGGAAATCCGGCCCACGACGCGCCCGTCCCGCTCGGCGAGCCAGGTTTTCGCGTCGCAGAATTCGAGGGCGGGGTTTTTCTTGGGATCGAAGGTTTCCATTTCCTCGGAGATGAGCGGGGGAACCCAATTCGGGTTGCCCTTGTACAGCTCGAAGGTGAATTTAAGGGCTTTGCGGTAATCGGAGGGCTTGGTCGCCTCCCGGACTGTCACTGACATGGTATTGGAACCTCCAAAACGTTAACGATTCCGGCAGTATAGCACGGCTTTACGCCCGGGTGGGAACCTGAATGGGGGAGACCCGGGGATTCGCCCGGAATTGAGGCGCCCGGGAAGGGGTTCGGGGTCCCGCCCGGGGGGACGGACGGGGCCGTCCGGAACCGGCGGGATCTAGAACTGACCCGTGCCGAGGAGGACCAGGGTACAGGCCTCGACGGTGTTGATTCCCGCCTTCTCGAACCGTTCCCGGGCCTCGTGGTTTTCCGTACCGGGGTTCATGATGACGCGGCGGGGACCTAAGGCGATGATCGCGTCGGCGCTGTGCCCGACGATCGCCGGGTTCACGTAGAGGGTCACCGTGTCGATCGGGCCGTCCGCGAGAATCGGTTCCGGATCGAGGCCGTGGAATACCGGGATGCCCTCGATCGAGTCGAGGGAGGGATGGACGGGCACCGGTTCGTGCCCCGCGGCCAGGAGCCGCATGAGCGCCATATGGGAGTATCGGTCGGCCTTGTCGGAGGCGCCGAGAATCAAAACCCTTTCTTTCATGAATGTCTCCTTAACGATCCCCCGTCGGGGCGTTCGACGCCCAGGGGCAGGTCAGCCGCTCGGCGGCGTCCAGGGCGGCGGTGACGGCGAGTCCCGCGAGGCCGAGGGCCGTGATGCCGGCGTACATTTCCGCGTATTCCACGCGGGTCCACGAGTCCATTATATACCATCCGATGCCCTCCCGGGTCGCGAAGGTTTCCGCGAGAAAGAGAACCGAAAAGGCCGTGCCCGCGGAGGTCCGCAGGGTCGACCAGATCCTCGGAAGGATCGCCGGGAAGGTTACGTGAAGGAGGGCCGCGGAGCGGCTCCCGCCGAGGGTGGCCAGGGAGTCGTACCAGGACCGGTCGATGCCCCGGGTCTCGTCGCGGATGGCGAGATAGAAGGGAAAGAAGAGGATGAGCGAGACGAGAAAGACCTTCGAGAGGTTACCGAGCCCGAGGAAGAGGAGAATCACCGGGAGAAGCGCCGTCTTGGGAACCGGCGAGAGGATGTAGGCGCCCGGGGAGAGCACGCCGTCCACGCGGCGTGAAAGCCCGGCGGCGACCCCGAGAAAGAGGGCGGGAACGAAGGCCGCGGCGAGGGCCGCGAGGGCCCGGCCCACGGAGATGGCGAGATGGCGGGTCAGGGTACCCGCCGCGAATGCGCGAAGCATGGCCGCGAGGGACTCGACGGGTCCGGGAAGCATCGGTCGGTCGACCAGGGTCGCGGCAACGCCCCAGAGGGCGAAGATCGCGAAGGCGGCCGCGAGCATGGGAAGCGTCGCGTTCCGTTTCATTCCGCCGCCCCCGAGAGAAGCGCCCGGACGCGCGCGCAGGTTTCGTGAAAGAGGGGCGAGGCGCGTAACCCGGCGTCAAGTCGACGCGGGGAAGGTTCTCCCGCGGGATTTCCCGGCCGTTCGGGGGCGTGCTCTCCCGCGACGCCGGCTGCCCTGCCGGCGCGGAGGGGATTGTCAAGGCTCGTAAGGGCGATTCCGTCCTTCCCGTCGCCCATGACGTGGATGCGGTCCGCGAGAAAGGCGGCTTCCGCGAGGTCGTGGGTCACCACGAGGAGGGTCATGGGGCGGCCCGCGGTTTCAGTCCCCGGGCCTTCGAGGGCCCGGGCCTTCGCCGAGCCGCCCTCTCCCCGGGAGCTCCCGGCGAGTTCGGCGAGGCGGTTCTGCAACCGCTCGCGGGTCATCGCGTCGAGGGCGGAGAAGGGTTCGTCCAGGAGGAGCAAGTCCGGTTCGAGGACCAGGGCCCGGGCGATGGCGAGGCGCTGCCGCTCGCCCCCGGAAAGCTGTCTGGGGTATTTTCCGTCATGTCCTTCCATGGCCGTCTCCGAAAGTGCTCTGTCGGCCAGGGCACGGCGTTCCGGCGCGGATACGCCCCGGAGCCGAAGTCCCAGCTCCAGGTTCGACCGCACGGTTTTCCAGGGGAACAGCCCGTGATCCTGGAGGATCACCGCCGTCTCGCGCCTGCCGGGCCTGACCGGTTCCCCCGCGACCAGGACCTCTCCGGCGCAGGGGGCATGCAGGCCCGCCGCCAGATAGAGCAGCGGGGTCTTGCCGCAGCCCGAGGGGCCGATGAGGGCGTGGGTGAGTCCCGGCTCGAGGCGGAAGGAGAAGCCGTTCAGGATCGGGTCCCGCCCCGGGTGGGCGAAGGTAACGTTTCGGAATTCGATCATTGGATCGGTTCGGTCGCGGCCGCGCCGGGGAATTCGGCGCCCCACCGGAAGGCCCCGGCGGGGGATATGCCGAGAAGGTCGAGGGCGCGGTCGACGGTATGGCCCACGAGTTCCTCGACGGTTCGCGGGCGGGCGTAGAAGGCAGGGACCGGGGGAAGGACGATCGCCCCCGCCTCGGTCACCGCGAGCATGTTCCGGAGATGGATCGCCGATAAGGGAGCTTCCCGGGCGAGGAGGACGAGGGGACGGCGTTCCTTGAGGCACACGTCGGCTTCCCGCTCCACGAGGTTTCCCGAAACGCCCTGGGCGACCCTCGCGAGGGTGCCCATGGAGCAGGGCGCGATGACCATGCCCCGGGCGCGGAAGGAGCCGCTCGCCCCGGGCGCGCCGATGTCGGCGACGTCGTCGAGGGCGAAAAGGGGAGCCTTCCTTGTTTCGGGTTCCGGCGGCGCGCCGCTGCCGGGGCCCGCCGCGGTCGGGGAGGCTGCTTCGGCGGCGGCCTCGGAAGCCTCGGCGACGGCGGCGAATTCCTGCGACCACTCCTCGACGGTTTTTCCGGTTTCTCCCGGGACTACCCGGCGGGCGGCGTTCGTGAAGGTCAGCCGGACGGGAACCCCCGCCTCGAGGGCGCGCCGGACCAGGGTGAGGCCGTAGGTCGCGCCGGTGGCCCCGGTAATCGCCACGAGAAGGGGCGACCGCCCCGCGGGAGGGGACAGGCGCGCGGGTTCCTCGGCGGAACGCGGCGCGGGGGCGGATCGGTTTGCGGAATGGCGGTCGGTCATGGAAGGTCCTCTACCAACGAGTATACACGTCGATGACCGCGAAGGCCATGAAAAGGGGCGAAAGAATCTGGTTGAGCGTATAGGCCGCCAGGGGGATGCTCCCGTCCCTGCCGCTTCGGGCGAGGATTTGCTCGGCGACGAGGATACCCGCCGAGACCGCGGTCCCGGCGTAATACCAGGGCCCCGCGCCGTAAAGCCAGCCGGAAGCCGCGAAGAGGACTACCGCGCCGAAATGGCTCAGGGCGCTCAAGGCCAAGGCGCCCCGACGGCCGAACCGGGCCGGGGCGGAATGGATGCCGTTGGCCTTGTCGTGGGCCTCGTCCTGGGTGGCGTAGATGACGTCGAAGCCGGCGATCCAGAGGGCGGCCGCCCCGGTCAGGGGGAAGAAGCGCGGCTCGAAGCGGCCGGCGAGGGCGAGAAAGCTTCCCATGACCGCGGCGGAGCAGGTGACCCCGAGCCACCAGTGGCAAAGCCAGGTGAACCGCTTCGCGTACGAATAGCCGCCGATGAGGATCGCGGCCACGGGCACCAGGGCCAGGCACAGGGGATTGAGAAGCGCCGCCGAGCCGAGAAAGAGGACGCCGCAAAAGAGGGTAAAGGCGAGGAGGGCCTTTTTGGAAACCCGTCCCGCCGGGAGGTCGCGGTTCGCCGTGCGCGGGTTCGCCGCGTCGATCTCGGCGTCAATGAGCCGGTTGAGGGCGTTCGCCGCGTTCCGGGCCCCGAAGACCGCGAGAAGGATGAGAACCGCGCCCCGCCAGCCCGGGCGGCCGCGGCTTTCCGTGAGGAAGGCGGCGACGGCGAGGGGAATCGAGAAGAGGGTATGCTCGATCATGACCGCGCGTCCGATTCCCCGGGCCTTGCCGCGGGCGGTCGCCGCGGCTTCGGCCACGGCCGCCCGGGCGGCGCGGAGGGACGAGAGGGGAAACCCGTGCCGGTCAGTCAAGGCCGAACTCCTTCCATCGCGCGTCCACCCGGGCCCTTACTTCGTCGCTCATGACGATATCGTCGGGCCATTCGCGACCGTGGCCGTCCAGCGGGCCCTTTCTCGTGGCGTCGATGCCGAGCCGGGTGCCGAAGCGCTCTCGGGGCGAGGCGTGGTCGAGGGCGTCCAGGGGGCCGTCGGACAGGATCAGGTCGCGCCGGGCGTCGATATTGTTGAAGACCTTCCACGCGACGGTCGAAAGGTCATGCACGTCGATTTCCGCGTCGACGACGACGATCATTTTGGTATACATCATCTGGCCGAGGCCCCAGAGGGCGGATAGGACCTTGTGGACCTGGCCGGGGTAGCGCTTTTCGATGGAGACGATGGCGCAGTTGTGGAAGACCCCTTCGAGGGGCAGGTTCATGTCGACGATCTCGGGGATCATTTTTTTGAGGAGGGGGAGGAAGAGGCGCTCGGTGGCCTTGGCGATGAAGCAGTCTTCCATGGGGGGCTTGCCGACGACGGTGGCGGGGTAGACCGCGTCGCGGCGGCGGGTTATGCATTCCACGTGGAAAACCGGGTATTCGTCTTTCAGGGAGTAGTAGCCCGTGTGGTCGCCGAAGGGACCTTCCGTGCGGAGGGGCTCGGCGGGGTCGATCCAGCCCTCGATGACGAACTCCGCGTTGGCCGGAACCTCGAGGTCGCAGGTGACGCATTTGACCGTGTCGACGGGCTTGCCCCGGAGGTAACCCGCGAAAAAGAGCTCGGAGATGCCTTCCGGGAGCGGGGCCGTGGCGGCGTAGGTGACCGCGGGGTCGTCGCCAAGGGCCACCGCGACGGGCATTCGGCGCCCGAGCGCCTTGTATTTCTGGTAGAAGTGGGCGCCGTCTTTATGGAGGTGCCAGTGCATGCCCGTTGTTTTTCCGTCGTAGACCTGCATGCGGTACATACCCATGTTTTGGGCGCCGGTTTCCGGGTCCCGGGTGATGACTAACGGTAAGGTGAAAAAGGGCCCGCCGTCGCCGGGCCAGCAGGTGAGGACCGGGAGCTTCGAGAGGTCGGGGTCCCGGTCTACGACTTCCTGGCAGGGCGCCTTCAGGACCTTGTGTGGCAGGAAGAGCCGCGCCCATTTGAGCTTGGGGAAAAAGGAGGGAATGTCGATCTTGCGGAGCTGGCCGAAGCCCCAGTCGATGAGGTCCTCGAGCTCTTTCGCCTTTTCGTCGACGGAGTCCGCGCCGAGGGCGAGGGCCATACGCCTCTCGCTCCCGAAGGCGTTCATGAGCACCGGGAATTCGGAGCCCAACACGCGTTCGAACAACAGGGCCGGGCCTCCCGCCTTGCTGACCCGGTCGGTGATCTCGGTGATCTCGAGTCGCGGGTCGACTTCGGCGGTAATACGCTTGAGTTCCCCGGCTTTTTCGAGCCGGTCGATAAAGTCGCGCAGGTTTTTATAGGCCATGTCGCCTCCTTTTCGGGCGGGAAATTATGCGCCCCGCCGGGGAGCTGAGCTGAACGGCGGGGAATCG